>DVDU01000314.1 GCA_015296065.1 Oscillatoriaceae cyanobacterium M33_DOE_052
ACGGGAAGTGAGTGCGATTAGGAGGGACGGGGAGATGGGGGGACGGGGGGACGGGGAGACGGGGAGACGGGGAGACGGGGAGGAGGGGGAAGAGGGGGAGGGGTGGGAAGAGGGGGAAGAGGGGGAGGGGTGGGAAGAGGGGGAAGATTACTCCCCACACTCCCCACACTCCCCACACTCCCCTGGTCCCCTGGTCCCCCCGTCTCCCCGTCGTCTATGCTTGGGGGTGCATCCCCCCATCCCCGATTTAGAGATGAGAGTCTAAAATTTAGCTGGGATGATTTCCAGTCATCACGGGCAAATCAGGGTGTGACGCGATGAAACTAAATATAAAACCCCAGGTGCAGCCAGAGGAAAATGGCTTCACCCTGTTAGAGGTATTGGTAGTAGTTTTACTCGTCGGGATTTTGGCTACATCTGCTGCTATCAGTTGGGATAAATTTGTCACTTTGCAGGAGCTGAGAAAGGCTGAAAATTTATTTTACAACGCTCTTCAAGAAGCCAAAGCCAATGCCGTCAGGGATAGTGTCAACTGGCAAGTGAGTTTCCGAGAAAAAGATGATATTTCCCAATGGGCAGTCCACCCCACAGACCGTTATCCTGTGGCCGCCGATTGGCAAAATTTAAACACCCGCGTGCGGATTATCGATACCGATATCAACCCCAAAGACTTAAATTACACCACATTTTATTATAACAAAAAAACTGGTGAATACAGAATGCAGTTTAACCATCACGGCAATGCCAATGGACAGTTAGGAAAAATTACTGTAGGTGTGCGGCGTGGGGGTGGAGCGGTGCGGTGTGTGATAGTTTCCACCCTCATCGGCGCCACGAGAACCGCCCAAGATGGTAAATGCAAGTAGGGGCACGGCGTCGTAAATTTTCTGGTAAAAACGAGAAATATAAATAATGCCGTGCCCAACCCAACGGGGGGGTTTGATAATTTTGCGTGGGGGTGGGCACGGCGTTATTGCCGTGCCCCGATGGGTGGGGTTGGTTAATGGGGGTTTATTGGTTGCCCCCCATGATGTTGTCCACGATCGCCTTGCGGGCTTCTTCCGTCTTTTGCCGATCGAGCTTAAACACAATCACCCCCAAAGGCGGTAAACACAAATCCATAGAGTAGCGGTGATTGTGCATCCACCACTCATCAGCCCACTTACCGCCGAGATTGCCCATCCCGCTCCCGCCGAATTCTTTAGCGTCGCTGTTAAACAGTTCCGTATAGAAACCATGTTCAGGGACACCAACGCGGTAGTGACTGTGGGGTTGGGGCGTGAAATTGCACACAGTCACGATGAACTCATCCGAGTCTTTCGCCCGTCGGATGAATGACACTACACTATGCCGGTTGTCACTGCAATCAATCCACTCAAACCCAGCTTGATCAAAATCCTGAGTATATAGAGATGTTTCACTCTTATATAACTTATGCAGTTGAGTGAAAAAGTATTTGAGCTGCTGGTGAGGTTCATACTGGAGGAGCTGCCACTCCAAATCCCCCCAAACGTTCCACTCGCTCCATTGGGCAAACTCCATGCTCATAAACATGGTTTTCTTGCCGGGATGGCAAAACATATAAGTGAACAAAGCTCGGACATTAGCGAACTTCTGCCACCGGTCTCCCGGCATTTTGCCAATTATATTGCTCTTGCCGTGAACCACCTCATCGTGAGACAAGGCGAGCATAAAGTTTTCACTGTGGTTGTACCACATACTGAAGGTGACATTATTTTGGTGGAACTGGCGGAACCAGGGATCCATGCTGAAATAATCCAGCATATCGTGCATCCAGCCCATATTCCACTTGAGGTTAAAACCCAAACCACCCACATAGGTAGGCCAAGAGACCATTGGCCAGGAGGTGGATTCTTCCGCAATGGAAAGCACCCCAGGGAAATAAGAAAACAGCAGATGGTTAACTTGACGCAGGAAGTCGGCGGCGGCGATATTTTCCCGACCACCGTACTGGTTGGGAATCCATTCTCCCGGCTTGCGGGCGTAGTCCAGATATAGCATGGAGGCCACAGCATCCACCCGCATCCCATCGATGTGGTATTTATCGAACCAGAATAAAGCATTAGCCACGAGGAAGTTGCGCACTTCATTGCGGCTGTAGTTGAATATCTTCGTGCCCCATTCTGTGTGTTCGCCTTTGCGGGGGTCGGCGTGTTCATACAGGTGGGTGCCATCAAAGAAAGATAGACCGTGACCATCTTTGGGGAAATGACCGGGAACCCAGTCGATGATCACACCGATGTCATTTTGGTGGCACTGGTCCACAAAGTACATAAAGTCTTCGGGGGTGCCGTAGCGGGAGGTGGGGGCAAAATAGCCAGTGACTTGATAACCCCAGGAGCCATCAAAGGGGTGTTCAGCGATCGGCAACAACTCAACGTGAGTATAGCCCAGGTCTTTAACGTAGGGAATCAGACGATCGGCCAGCTCCCGGTAGGTGAGGAAACGAGCCCCCGGTTTCAGTTCCGATACCACCACCACCGGTTCTGGCTCACCATCAGGACCCACAGCCGGTTCAGCAGAGGAAGCATGGAGCCAGGAACCGAGGTGACATTCATAAACCGATACCGGCTGAGTCAGAGGGTCCGTGTGGCGGCGTTTATCCAGCCAGTCGCGATCGTTCCAGGAGTAGCGGCTTAAGTCAGAGACGATCGAAGCAGTTTTCGGTCTGGGTTCTTGCTGGAAGCCGTAGGGGTCGGATTTTTCGTAGATATGGCCTTCATTGTTTTTGATTTCATACTTGTAGGCAGCACCCACAGTCAAATCCGGGATAAACAATTCCCAAACCCCGTTACCACCCTTACGCATTTGGTGTTTGCGCCCATCCCACCAGTTGAAGTCACCAAGCAGAGAGACGTTGCGGGCATTAGGAGCCCACACGGCGAAATAAACCCCTTTCACCCCCTCCACTTCCATCAAGTGGGCGCCCAACTTCTCATAAATCCGGTGGTGGTTGCCTTCTGCAAATAGGTGAACGTCAAAATCCGTCAGCTTCGGATCACGGAAGGCATAGGGGTCGTATGTCACCCGCTCGTGTTCACCTTCTTTGATGCGCAGTTGGTAATTCACCAACTCAGACATTTCCGTGCTGCATTCAAAACTGCATTCAAAAAAGTGCGGGTTGTGGCTGGGTTCCATTGGGTATTCCTTCCGCTCTTCGGGAAGGATGACCGAGACAGCATCCGCATTGGGCAAGTACACTCGGACCACCCAGGTGCTGGTTTTACCGTTTTTGTCGATCAGGTGGGGACCGAGAACCGCAAACGGGTCTTGATGCTGGTTCCAAACAATCCGATCGATTTGCTCGCGGGAAATAGTGATGGTCATGAAACTAGCTACCTAAAATGCAGTTACTAATATGACTTTGAATCCATCAGTCATTTGTCCTTAGTCCTTAGTCCTTTGGTAGGGGCGATTCGCGAATCGCCCGTACAAGTGACAAATGACAAGGCACTAAGGACTAAGGACAAACTAGGGAACAGAAGGCTACGCCGAACCGCCAGGTCTGCCTAGCGCCCTGACGGTTCGTGAGGGACATTGGCTGAGATAATATCAAGATACAACAAGAAATGTTAAAAATTTTAAAAAAATGTAAATCATACTGCCATTCCCCCTTGGAAAGACAGGGAGACGGGGGGACGGGGAGACGGGGAAGAGGGGCAGGGGAAGAGGGGGAAGAGGGGGAAGAGGGGGAAGAGGGGGAAGAGGGGGAAGATTACTCCCCACACTCCCTAAACTCCCCACACTCCCCACACTCCCCACACTCCCCGTCTCCCCGTCTCCCCGTCTCCCCGTCTCCCCGTCTCCCCGTCTCCCCTGCTCCCCTGCTCCCTCTCCCCCCTGCTCCTACAAACCCGGGGGGAGGGGTTCGCTACATTCTGAGTGAACCTCACGGATGCGATCGAACAGCCAGGGATAATCTTGGCGGTAGGAACCCACGAGAGCCAAGGGACTGAGAAGGGCGGCGGCGGCGATATCCGCCACCGTGAGACTATTGCCCACCAAAAAAGGGTGACTATGCCATCGCTCCCACAGTACCGCCAAAGCTAACCGCAATCGCTGCTCCGCCAGAGCCACAGAAGCCGGAGTAATGCCATATTGCCGCCTCACCACCTGAATCACTAGCTGGCTGATGGGACTCGGGTCAATAGATTTGCCTTCACCAGCCCGGAAGTGGTAGTAAACGAATCTGGTGGCAGTCCCGATGCTCTCATCGAGCCAATCTTCGAGCATCGCGGCTTCAGCCGCCAAGGGAGGCGGTGGTATGAGGGGGGGTTCGGGACGATAAGTTTCTAAAAACCGGAGAATTTGGGTAGAGTCGCCGATCGCCTCCGGTTGTCCCGCCTCTTCCGGCAATAAAACCGGAGTCGTCGTTAAACCAGTGAGGGGCTTAATCCGCAAAATATGGAGACCGGGAGTGAGATTTTCCACCTCATAGGGGATTTTTTTATAACCGAGGGCTAACCGCACTTTGCGGCAGTAGTGAGAAGTGCTAAATTGCAACAGGCGCATGGGAAAAAATACCAACTGCTAGGGAATACAACCGCTGCGGGAAGGCAAATCGTGCTTGAGAAACTTGGCAGAGAACCACCAAAGCACGAGCAGACCCACGAAGCCAGTGCTAGTATGAGTTTGATTTATTTTGACTCTATGGTAGGGAAAACCTGCATCAAGTCTCACGACATGCCATCGGTTTTCCCGTAAATATACAGCCTGTATGGCCTGATATAGGAGAAAGCTGATGACTGCTGCGCTACAAAACCCCAGGATAAGTCGAACCAACAGCCTTGTACCTTTACCTGGAGGTAGAACAATGCTGACGGGACGCCTAACGGCGGTAGCCAATCCAGATGGTACTGCCCGCCCGGGATTCGCCAAAAGCGTCCCCAATGGGGCGCGAAAGAATATAGTACCCCTGCGGCCCATTGCCGCAAAACCCCCATCCTCCCAGGGCAGGGAAAAGATGGCAACTTCCCCCCGTCAGGAAATCGTGGGCTCCCGTGTCTCTGGTATTGACAAAAAAGCTGCTGTGTGGTCTAAACCCTGGTGGCTGCGATCGCTCACCAGCATCTACTCCATCAGTTCTGTCACCACCATTCTGTTAGGAGCAGCAGCCTTGACCATGTATGCCAGCACAGTTTACAACCAACAGCAGTGGAGCCAAGAATATGGTAAGCTGGAAAACCTGCGTCGGGAAGAGCGGCAGCTAGGCGCCACTAACGAAGTATTGAAAAACAGCATCGCCGAAAGCGCCGAACAACCAAGCACCGGCTTAGTCCCCCCAGAAGCAGCGCCAACCATTCTCCTGGAAGCGGCGCCGGTATCTCCTCGCACTGCCCCCAAACCAACTCCCACCAGAATGGCGCCCCTGGTTGAAGAACCACTGGGATATTAATAGGAGGTGCCTCATGGCTCTGAGGATGCCCCCATCAGGCTCTGGTGGTGGTCGTAGCCGCCAACCACCAAGAAAGAAACGCCCTCATCTTACCCCTCTCGTGGGCAAAACACAGCGAGACCAAACCATCCGAGGTGAGTCTCGCCGCCACTTTCCCCAAATTCAGCAACTGAAACAGCGCCGCCCCACCGCCCACAGGTCGAAAGCACCAAAGCGCAAAGAGGCAGCATTACCCACCAACCTCCGAACACCGTTAGGTGTCGCGCCAGCATCGCGTTTGGTGACCGTATGGGGCATATTATGCGCGGCGATGCTCGGTTTAAGTGCCAACCTGTACCGGCTGCAAGTGATAGAAGCCGCTTCCCTCAGAGAAATAGCCATATCACAACAAGTAGTAACGGTGAAACCATTTGTCCCTCGCCGCCAAATAAAAGACGTGCAGGGAAATATCTTGGCCTTAGATATGCCCGTGTGGACCCTGTATGCCCACCCCCGCCTATTTATGCAGCCGAAAGAAGAAATCGCCAAACAACTGGCGCCAGTGCTGAATCTTCCACCTTGGCAAATTATGGTCAAATTCAGCCAAGGAGAAAGCGGAATTACTGTAGCTTACGATTTGGCCGAAGAAGTGGGCCAGCAAGTTGCCAATTTGGGCATAGACGGGCTAGAACTAACCCGCAGCGCCAAGCGATTTTATCCCCAAAAGGGACTGGCCGCTGAAGTGGTGGGATATGTGGATGTGGACCGGCAGGGGCAAGCGGGATTAGAACGTAGCCAGCAGGATTTGCTCGAACGAGGACTCCGCCGAGCTGACGGCTCCGCCAAAACTATCCAGCTCAAAATGGGAGCCCTGACGCCTGCGCCAGTAGATGGGGAGTTTCTGGAATTAGACGAATTGAGTTTGCGCCTGACGATCGACAGTCGCCTGCAAAGAGCAGCTCGATCGGCTTTAGAAGCACAGCTCAAAGAAGCCAAAGCCAAGCGAGGGGCCGTAATGGTAATGGACGCCAAAGACGGTTCCTTGCTCGCTTTAGTATGCTCCCCTTCCTACGACTCCAATCGCTACTACGAATACAATGTCGAGCTATTTAAAAACTGGGTGTTAACCGACCTGTACGAGCCCGGATCCACCTTCAAACCGATTGTGGTGGCGATCGGCTTAGAATCCGGCGCCATCAAACCCGATAGCACCTTTTACGACGAAGGTCAAATCACGATCGAACAATGGTCAATAGAAAACCACGACTACAAATCCGTCGGCGGTAGAGGCACCCTCAGCGTCCGCCAAATCCTGGAACATTCCAGCAACGTTGGCATGGTTCACATCGCCGATAAGATGCGTCCCTCCCTGTTCTATAGCTGGCTAGTGCGCCTTGGTCTCGGAAATACCGTAGGCATTGACCTCCCCTTTGAAGTCGAAAGCCAACTCCGCCCCAGATGGGAATTTACCGCCTCCCCCGTTCACCCCGCCACCACCTCCTTCGGTCAGGGATTCGCCATCACCCCCATCCAGCTACTACAGCTCCACGGCACTCTCGCCAATGGCGGCTACCTCGTCACTCCCCACGTAGTCAAAGGGCTATTTGACAGTCAGGGCCAGCCCGTATCTACTCCCAAACACCCCCAACCACAACAGGTTTTCTCCCCGGAAACCACCCGCACCGTAGTCGCCATGATGGAAAACGTGATTGACGAAGGAACCGGCAAAAACGCCCAAATCCCCGGCTATCGCATTGCAGGCAAAACTGGCACCTCTCAAAAAGTCACCACCAACAGCACCGGCTACTCGGAATATGCCCGAATTGCTAGTTTTGTGAGCATTCTCCCCGCCGATAACCCCCGCTACGTCGTCCTTACCGTCATCGACGAACCCAAAGACGGCTACGGTGGCACCGTCGCCGCCCCAGTGTCTCGCGCCGTGATGGAAGCCCTCATCTCCATCCAGGCGATTCCTCCGTCCACCGAACCCACCCCCCCGTCACCTAGTGGCCAGGAATAACCCATTTTCCGTACCAACCCAAGTTAATCGCTGGTCCCAAGGCTCATTTGGCAGTGAGGGCAAAAAAGCAGATGCAAAAACTATGCCCACAGTGGAAATATGCGCCCATTCCGGCTGGCTCAGCATGCGGTCATAAAAGCCACCGCCATAACCCAAGCGATAGCCGAGCGAGTCGCAAGCCACCGCCGGAACCAGAATTAAATCTACTTCTGTAGCCACTATTTCCGGCGCATCCCGGCGGGGTTCCCAAATGCCATAAGCGTTTTTTTCTAAATCATCTCCCGGTTGCCACCGATGCCAGACCAGGGATTTATCAACACATCTGGGGAATCCCCACTGGTGATTAGTCGCAAACAAAGAGCTGAGGTCTGGTTCTTGGCGAAAGCTGAAATAAGCCAGGATTGTTCGCGAGGATGTAAACAGCGATGATGATTGGATGTGGTGGCACAGTTGCAGGCTTTTTTCCTGCCATTCCATTACTGGTATCGACTGGCGGGATTTGAGGAGCTGACGGCGCCATTGTGTTTTTGTCATTTGTCCGCTGGATAATTGATAATTGATAATCATCAATTATCAATTATCAATTATCAATTGTTAATTATCAATTGTTAATGCGTGCTGACGATACCAATCAATAGTATTTTTCAATCCCTCCCTGAATTCTACCTCAGCCTTGAACCCAAAATATTCCCAGGCGCGTTGGGTATCCAAACAACGGCGCGGTTGCCCATTAGGCTTATCGGTTTCCCAGATAAGTTCGCCATCAAATCCCATCAATTCACAGATTAATTCTACTAAATCTTTGATGGTGATTTCATAACCCGTGCCCAGGTTCACCGGTTCGGAATCGTTGTATTTCTGGGTGGCCATAACAATGCCACGAGCTGCATCGGTGGAGTAGAGAAATTCACGGCTGGGACTGCCATCGCCCCAAACAGGGAGCTGTTTATCTCCTTTGGTTTGGGCTTCATGCACTTTGTGAATTAATGCGGGAATAACGTGGGAACTGTTGGGGTTGAAGTTATCTTCTGGGCCGTATAGGTTCACCGGGAGCAGGAATAGACCGTTGAAACCGTACTGCTGACGGTATGATTGCAGTTGCACCAAGAGGGCTTTTTTGGCGACGCCATAGGGGGCGTTGGTTTCTTCCGGGTAGCCGTTCCAGAGGTCTTCTTCTTTGAAGGGAACAGGGGTGAATTTGGGATAGGCGCAGATAGTGCCAACGCAGACAAATTTCTCTATTCCCGCTTGGTACGCAGCATGGATGAGCTGCACGCCCATCATCAAGTTGTCGTAAAATAGTTCGGCGGGTTTTTCCCGGTTTAAGCCAATACCGCCCACGTGAGCGGCGAGGTGGATGATGATATCTTGATTTTGCACGATTTCCTGGCAGACGGTCATGGTGCGCAGGTCATGCTGGCTCGATCGGGGTACGGTAATCTTCGCTTTGTCGGCTCCGGCTTTCAGCAACTGGTCAATTACTTGTTTTCCCAAAAAGCCCGCGCCACCGGTGACTAAGATGCGCTTGTTTTGTAATTCTAAAACTTCCATTTTCATTTGTCCCAAGGCAATTTGTCATTTGTCACTTGTCATTAGTCACTTGTCACTTGTCACTTGTCATTTGGAGAAGAAACCGGGTTTCTGCGGATAATCGACCTTAAGGGACAGAAAATCTCGATTAGAAACCCGGTTTCTGGGGGACAAAGGACAAAGGACAAAGGACTAATGACTACTTGTTAATCCACAGTGTTGTCAGCTTCAGCGCGGATAAATGCCCGATCGCTCACTGATGTCCCGTTGGTGGAAATCCCCAAAGCATTTAAATCAGCTTCCACCATCAAGCCCACCAGTTCCTCAAAAGTCACCGATGGTTCCCAGCCCAGCTTTTGCTTTGCTTTCGAGGGGTCGCCAATCAATAAATCCACTTCTGCGGGACGCAGATAGCGGGGGTCAAACTCTACATAGTTGTTCCAATCCAGATTGACATAACCAAATGCCAAATCAAGAAACTCGCGAATCTCGTGAGTTTCACCAGTGGCGACCACATAATCATCGGGTTCATCCTGTTGCAGCATCAGCCACATCGCCCGCACATAATCTTTGGCATAACCCCAGTCCCGCTTAGAATCCAAATTACCCAAGTACAGTTTTTTCTGTTTACCGGCGACGATGCGGGCCACGGCGCGAGTAATCTTGCGGGTAACAAATGTCTCACCACGACGGGGGGAATTGTGGATCCAACCCTGACCAATGCCAGCATGGAAAGTACCGCTGGTAGTGGCTAGGTCAAATAGCCAATTTTCGTATTCAATGGGCTGCGCTTTCACCACTTCTGCCAAGGGGCGGCGCAGATGCTGTCCTTTGTTCCCAGGCACATCGGGGGAATTCAGATTAATCTGGTAGTAAATCCGTCCTTCGCGCTCTTCCGTGCAAATAATTGCTCGTTGCTCCAGGGTTGTCAACGCCATCCAGTACAGACCCGCAGCCATAACGGGCGAGGCAGTTTTGAAGCCCTGAAACTCATATGTGCAAGGTGTACTCTTGAGTCCGTCGCCAGCGTTGAATCCCTGCAAAAATGCTAAGCGTTCTTGGTCGCAAGCGTTGAGAATTCGTTTGGGGATACGCTTGTGGCCTGATCGGGTGTAGAGGGAGTTATAAATATAGCGACCGTATTCAGCATTTCCAGTCAAGCGGAGCTGAATCACATCGCCACCGCCTTCAAAACCCGAAGGAGCGACATACCGAGAAGAACTGCCACCAGTAATTTTGCGCCAAGAGGCAGCCACACGATCGAGCAAGGCAGAATCTTGGTTAGTGACTTGGACTTTCCCCTCTTCACTAACGTAACCTTCTGCCGCAATTATCCCTAGTAACCAGGCTTCGGTTTCCGTTAAATCGATTTGGTCTGTGGGTTGGGGCAAGTCAATCAACGCTAGGGAGTCACCCACCATCACTTCCCCGGCTGGCAACTCACACGGTTGTTCATCTTTGGTGACAAACACCACGTGGTCGCTTGTGGCATGATATACCGCCCCCCGCGCCGCAATTCGATGTACCTGTTTATTGGGCTGGCGTTTGGCACCATTCCAAGTGGCGGTCATACAAGTAACTTCCGTCCACCCTTGGGCGTCCCAAACCTGAAACCGGTCTTCAGGAGACAAATCGGTGGTGTAGCGATGACCATGTGTGGCCTCGGTGCGATGGGGGACCACATCCTCGATCGGCAAAATGTCAATCAAGCCATCTTTTCTAATGATCACTGGGGTTTCCGCCGTGACACATTCGTGGTTGAACAGGATGCCGTTACAAGCGAAGAGGTTGTAAGACTCCCGATAATTGACAGTTTGCCAATGAGCGTAAACCTTGGCGCAGGAGTAGGGACTGCGCGGATAAAAAGGTGTGGTTTCTTTTTGGGGAACTTCCAGCACTTTGCCGAACATTTCCGAGGAACCAGCTTGGTAGAAGCGGACCTGGGTGCCGGTGCGGTGCTGATAGTCGCGGATGGCTTCTAGCAGGCGTAGGGTGCCCATTCCTACGGTATCCACGGTGTATTCCGGTGAGTCAAAGCTAACCCGGACGTGGGATTGGGCGCCAAGGTTATATATTTCTACGGGTTGGACTTCTTCTAAGATCCGCCGCAAGGTGGTGCCATCGGTGAGGTCGCCGTAGTGGAGAAATAGGCGAGCCTTTTCGTTGTGGGGGTCTTCATAGATATGATCGATGCGGTCGGTGTTAAAGGTGGAGGTCCGGCGGATGATGCCGTGAACTTCATAGCCTTTTTCTAGTAACAGCTCGCTGAGATAGGAGCCGTCTTGGCCTGTAATGCCGGTGATGAGCGATCGCTTCGGTTGCGTCATCCTCAATATTTCCTGTAAAATTTACCATGATCGGCACTTGCAATTCTTCAAAGTGCCCCTACAGGTGACAGCGGCGTGCTAATGATGCAGGCCACGCCACCCGATCGCTTCGGTAGCGCTTTTGCGGCAGCCTTTTGGAGCCGCGCCACGGATGCACCCGCTCTGAGAAAGTTTTCCCTAGTCAATGGGTAATGTAGGCGTTTCACTTTTCACGTTCACCCGAGCGACTCAGGAAAATGTGAACCACCACCAGCGTCCCCACTGGTAGCCACCTTTTGCGCCCCAAGTTCCCGTAATTTCCCAGATTTGACCGCAGTTGCTGTCTATTGAAGCTGATAGCGGCTTCTCTACTATACCAAACTGGGGCTCTGGCATCCACTGTTATTGACTGCCTGGTGGGACTTTCATCCCGGGCGTGGTGCCACCATTCTATTTAAAATCAGTGACAGCCGCTCCATTGTTGGAGCAGCTGTCACTCATAGTTCAAGGCTAGTAAGCACCGTTGTTCTTGGGGAAAATAACCACCCTAATCGTTTTCAAAATAATCCACATATCCATCCAAAAGTTGTTGAAGTTTACATAGTAAACATCCATTTGGATTCTTTTGGGATAGGGAACATCATTGCGGCCTGAAACTTGCCACAATCCAGTGATTCCCGGTCTAATCTGTAGCACTGTGTCCATATGCGAGCCATATTTAGGCAGCTCTTCGGTGACTAAAGGTCTTGGTCCGACAACGCTCATGTCACCTTTTAGGACATTCCAGAATTGGGGAAATTCATCCAAACTCGTGACGCGCAAAAAATTACCGATCCAGGTAATTCGGGGGTCGTTTTTGAGCTTGAAATTGCTCTCGAATTCGGCTCGTAGTTCCGGTGATGTTTCCATCATCCGGGCGAGGATTTCTTCGGCGTTTGTCACCATCGTTCTGAATTTGAGGCAGCCGAATTTCCGGCGATTTTTTCCCACTCGCTCCTGAACATAAAAAACTGGACCGGGGGAGCTGATGGCAATCAGCAGCCCCAATAGCAGGTAAACCGGGGAAAACAGAATCAGAACGGACAGAGAAAACAAAATGTCAAACAGCCGCTTGAAAAACTCTCCGTCGGCTTTGGCCAGGGGGAGGTGCCCAAAGCCTCGCCGAGCCACTGCCCGAATCACTTTGCCGGAGATGAGTTGGCTATCGGCAGTCATTTTACTCCTTCACTTCACACCACACATAGTCCTGATTGTAAAGCCTCCAGACACTTGCCAACCTGCTAAGGTTGCGCGGGTAGGAGGCGACGCGGTTGTGGGGCTGGGTACGGTGTGGGAAACTAAATTCCCCCTCCCGTCTGCCTTCCCCCCAACTGTCTTGACCTCACAGACACATCCTTTCAGACGCCAGAACTGCCCCGATGGGCAATCTCACGGAGAAAGTTTGATCTAGCTTGGGGCGTGGAATTGGCGGACGCACTGCTCCACAAAGCTAAAATAGCGCTCCTGAAAGATTTTGGGGGCGAACTCAAGGGCTCGCTGGCGCCCCATTTCCGGCTGGAATTGCCCTTGTAGTTGCTCAAACCTCTCGATCGTCTCCACCAACGCCGCTTCTGTCTGTTCCGGAAAAAACAAGCCAGTGCCTGACTCTGGATGTTCCCTGATGTCTAGCACTGTCTCTAATGCTCCACCCCCACCGTAGGCGATCGTGGGCGTGCCACAAGCCATTGCCTCCACCGGCGCAATGCCAAAATCTTCACAAGCTGCATAGATGAACCCCTTGGCTTTCGACATATACTCTTCCACCACCTTAGCTGGTTGCGCCCCCATTACCTGCACGTTGGGTTTGGCGATTTTCCTAATCAGCGGCAACTCGGAACCGCTCCCAATCACTACCAGCGGTTTGCCCATTTGATTGAAAGCTCTCACGATTAAAGATACTTTCTTATAACTCACCAACCGGGACACAGTTAGATAAAAGTCTTGTTTTTCTGTCACTAAGGGAAATCTTTCTACATCTACTGGGGGATAAATCACCTCCGCCGAGCGCCGGTAACACCGCCAAATCCGCCGCGCCGTATGTTTGGAGTTGGCAATAAAATAATCCACCCGATTGGCACTTAACACATCCCACTGACGCAACTGATGCAACAAGTAACGAGTCGCCATTCCCACCAATCCTTGTCCTGCTTTGGTGCTATCTAGGTAATCAAATGTCAAATCCCACGCATAGCGCATGGGGGTGTGACAGTAGCATATATGTATTTGCGGCGGTGCTGCCAGTACCCCTTTAGCCACCGCGTGAGAAGATGAAAGAATTACGTCATATGAGCGTAAGTCCAGTTGTTCGATCGCCAATGGTAAAAGGGGCAAGTATTTTTGCACGCCCCCACGCGCCCCTGGTAATTTTTGCAAAAATGTCGTACCAATCTGGCGTTTATATAAATAACTATTCGGATTGGTGGATTCAAAATCAATTAGCGCATACACATCGGCATCAATCCCCTTCAGAATTTCTTGCACCACCAATTCTGAACCACCGGTGGCTTTTGGCGTCAACCATTCATGAACTAGAGCATATTTAAGAGACATACAGCAGTTTGGCGCCTACCCCACAAATCCCAATCTTTTTTTAATTTCCTATCTTAATTCAACCCGGGCTGTGCTAATGTCAGCCAAACTACAAAACTCCCATATTGGTGAATTTCCAATGCTCTTTGGTCTGCGATTCCCCACCCACACCCAAAATTTTGATTTCTCCCGGGCGGCTTCTCTCCCCAATCCGGAGGCGCAAAATCATGGATTCCTGATTGGTGGTCTCGATCGCCCTCCTCCTCGCGGCGAGAACAACCGTTTCCGGATTCAGAGACTGTGGAAGCAAAAATTTGGCTCCCCCGCTCCCATATCCCCCTTTTTCAAGGTATTTGCCCGGAATGCTGAGTATAAATTCTCAGGTTTTCCTGACTTTGGCAATATCTTAACCCAGCTTAGCCACATATTGGCCAGTGGGCCATTTTTCTCCTAGAGCGAAAGTGGGGGGCCAGGGGACGGGGGGAGATGGGGAGGATGGGGGAACGGAGGAGCGCTTGTGCGGAGGAGCAATATCCCCCCTGCCCCCCTGCACCCTGGCCCCCACTCCTTTACCAGAACCCCCAATAATTAAAAAAACCCAAAAAAATCAATGATTATCTGTTCATACGTTATGATATAGGCAGATGAATTTCAGGAAATATGACTATGACTACTGTCACCCAGATGAAATGCGCCTGTGAGTCCTGCCTGTGCATCGTTTCTCTGAGCGAAGCGGTGGCAAAAGAAGGTAAATATTACTGCTCGCAAGCCTGCGCCAGCGGTCATACCACAGGTTCTGGCTGTGGACATACCGGCTGCACTTGCCACGCCTAAGAGGTCGATCGCACGCCCGGAAAGGCACAAAGGCGGGAAAATCGCCAGCAATATTTGTTTGGCAATTGCTGGCGATCGAGCTAAACTTATGGAAAATCATCTTTAAATCATCTATCGCTGGGATCAAACCGGCGCTATACTAGAAAATGGCGGTGCGGGTGGCGAAAAGCAATTTAGTAACTATGGGATAATTTGTTTGCAGTTCCCGCAACCTACCGATACCCTATCTTATCAAGTGCCAGTGACAATGCCAGATCAGCATGATTTTGACGAGGTACTTAAACCTGGTGTGGATGCCGCAGATGAGGAAGAGTGCGATCGCAACCACACCATAGATTTTGACAACATCTGCACCCTGCAAAATCAGCTCCTCAACTCAGAAAAAGCCCAGAGGATGGGAGAGTTTTTCAGCTTTTTGGGAGATGCCAATCGCTTGAGAATCATCTCAGCTTTAGCGCTCAAAGAGCAATGTGTCCACGAGCTTGCAGCCACTGTCAGTATGAGCGAATCCGCTGTTTCTCATCAACTGCGAAACTTACGCACCCACCGACTGGTAAGCTATCGCAAGCAGGGACGCCAAGTTTTTTATCGCCTAAAAGACCGACATATTTTCAGTCTCTATGAAGCTGTGGCAGAACACATTGATGAAGGAGATAGCTAAAAGGTGAAATTAGATCCTCCCTTAACCCTTGATGGCCAAAGGAGGTAGTTAATTACTGAATCGGTAAATTGTTTCAAATGCCCTATTTAAAGGTGCTTATAAAATCTATCTTTGGAAATCAACTTCCCGTTATCCAACTCCAGGCGCACTTCCTGCAAGACTTCCCCGTGCTTATCAAACAAATTTATACTGATAGAATCAGCGCCAGTGTAGGCCACTAAAGAAGCGGTAAAAGGTTGGTTAAGGGTAATATCAAAAAGCCTGACAGTGTGCGGGGAAGCGGTAATTGATTCAAAATCGCTATCGTTGAGCTTGCTCATGTTAATTATGTCCTGATTAAACTGTAATTTCTTCAACTAAAAAGCCACAGAGGATATCAGCTATTTCCTTGATGCTATAATCTTAACAGCCTGTATCCCCTAGCGCCGAAGATGGTGTACCACTTCCACCAAGAACTACCGTCTGGGCTGATTCATTCCTGGGGGAGGGCGATCGGCTTGCCCCGCCAGTGAAAAAAAACGACCAGCCTGTGTAGGCTGGTCAGAAAAAAAACCAAATACGTTGTCGTTTCAAGACGAGGAAACCCATTACTGCGCGTTCCCAAGCTGGCAGCGGGTATGTTACGATCGAACTCGTCCCAAAAAAGATTGTAGCAGCAGACACGAATTTTTAGTTACAAAACTTTATTGGGACGTTAAAAAACATTGACGTAATCCCCCCATCTCCCCGTCTCCCCGTCTCCCCCTGCCCAAGTTCCTCTAACTTTGGCTCAAATAGACACTGGCGACTTGGGGCCGTCCCCAAATCACCCGCTCATGCTTGTACACCACCATCCCCGGTTTTGCCCCCTTCGGCTTATACACATGCTTGGGTTTGGTGTAAACTACTGGCACTTGCTCGCTTTGGCGGGCTCGACTGTAGTAAGCAGTTAAGTCAGCGGCTAACTGTAAATCCCGATCGTCCGCCACAGCTCCAGGGTTAAGCCGCAACAACACATGACTACCAGCAATCTCCTGGGTGTGAAACCACAAGTCATAATCACCGGCGATGCGAAAACTCAATAAATCATTTTGCCGATTGTTTCGCCCCACCAGTAATTCAAAACCACTAGGAGACTGGTAGCGGTGAAAATCCGCCTCGGAGTTGGGCTTGAGCCCCCCCGGTTTGGAGCCGCCCGAATCAACCTGCCCCTCTTGCATCAGCTCCTGACGAATCTCCTGGAGAGCTAGCAGGTCTGCTTCTTCCCGGTAAGTATCGATTTGGGTAACAGCGACTTCCACTTGTTCCAAATAGTGGATTTCTGTGACAACCTCAGCCAGCAAAGGCTCGATCGCCGTGCGGGCCCGTTTTAGCTTTTGGTGCAGCTTGTACAGACTTTGGGCATTTTGCACCGCGTTTTTCTCTGGGTTGAGGGGAACTGTCACCGGGTCGCCGGTTTCAAAGTCCGGGAGCTGAATCGACTTCATCCCCGGTTCCCACATATAGAGGTGAGCCATGAGCAAATCCGCGAGCAGGCGGTGACGATCGGCTCCCTCCGACTCCTGCAACCGCTCTGTCCACCCCGCCGCCTTCTGGCGTAACTTCCCCAACAGTCGCGATAGCTTTTGCATCAGAGCTTGGCGCAATTGCTGGAATTCCTCGTGATTCAATTTGGCACTGTAGTAGCGATCGAGCAATTCCTGCACCGAGATAGCCTGATTCCCACTATCCCCACCATAAAGCACCGTATAACCCCCATCTCTCCAGGCAGGTTTGATGTGGGATAAATCCCCTTGCCCCAAAGCCGCCAAGGCTTGCAGCCACCTGAGCCACTCCTGAAATAACCCCTGCCATTGCGCCTCTGTCAGTTCCAAAGTAGAGGTTTCCGGGTCGATACCCGCCGCCACCACCATCGAATTCACCAGAGCAGAACTCAAACCCCGATAACTGGAAAGCAACCGTTTGCCCACCTTACCAGGAATCAGACTGACCCGCTCTTGCCACCGCTCATAAGATTCCGCCAAGCTCGGCGCCGGGTCCGTCAGCGCCGGAGGCAGTTCATAGGGTTGACCCGTTTGCACCGGACGGACGCTAGATTGCTTTTCGCTGACTTGGTGGGCACAAGTAATGATGATGTTGTCCTGGTTCGCCAGAATCGCATTGCTGCGTTTTCCCATAATTTCCGCATACAGATGCCACACAATGGGTTCCCCAGGACGGCGGGCAAACTGTAAATCAAAGGCCCGCTCCCAAGGTTGCACCGGCTCTATGGCCACCAGGGCTAAACCCCCCAATTGGTGCCGCAGTTGGTCGCTGAAGGTGAAAGTATCTGGGGTGCGGGGTGGGGGGTCGCACAGGCACAAACGCGCCCCTTGGGGATGCCAAGAAAGAGCCAACCAACAGCGTCCCGTGAGGGTGCGCAGGGCGAGATTGACGGTGTGGCGATCGCGCTGATAAACCTGTTCTAGACGCGCTGGCAACACCTGCGCCCGCAGCTCACCACAGGCAGCGGTTAGAGTCGTGAAATCAACTTGTTGCATAGGGAAGGAAAGAAACCGATTGTGGAGTCAAAGCTGGCTGGACAGAGAGAAACTGCCTTTTTGTTACCGAGTTTCTGGGCAGAGCCACCCTAAAAGCCAGAGAAAAAAGAGAATAAAATCTTAAAACCCTGATTTTTCGGGGTTTTTCGCCTTGTAAGCCGAAAATTCTGTCGATAATATGGAAATTAGATAGTTAAATGCCCTTTAGAGTCACAAGTGACAAATTGTCTTGGGACAAGCGGACTTGCGGACAAATGACAAATCTTGATATCGATAGCTCCTCTCTCCCGTCAGGGGAAATCTTAGAGGACAAAGAGCTGGGCACGCTCTTCAGCGCCGCCGAAGTGATTGTCATCGTCAATCCCGACTCAGCCCCCATTCAGCGTATCATCAGCCGTGCCCAGGAGGAGGGGAGACTGATCGACTTGACGAAAGGTGCAGAGGCGAGAGCGGCTCTCTTTAACTGTGCCCCCAACCATGCCACAACTCCCGGCCACATCATACTTGCGGCGATGTCGCCCGAAACCTTTGGCCATCGCTTCGCGATCACTCAAACCAATTTAAAACAACCCTATTACTCGGCTAATACTCAATTTCCGATGAACATTCAACTAATCAATATCGGTTTTGGTAATATAGTTTCTGCTAACCGAGTGGTGGCGATCGTCAGTCCCGAATCTGCCCCCATCAAGCGCATCGTCAGCGAAGCCCGTTCCGCCAACCGGCTCATCGATGCCACCTACGGTCGTCGCACCCGCGCCGTTATTGTCACCGACTCTGCTCACGTGATTCTCTCCGCCATTCAGCCGGAAACCGTTGCCCACCGGTTCTTCACCCATAAAGACGGTCAAAATAACCCTTTGGAGAAGAAACCAGGTTTTTAACAATTGACAATTGACAATTGACAATTATCAATTATCAATTATCAATTATCAATTATCAATTATCAATTATCAAAGGACAAATGACCAAGGACAAATGACTAAGGACAAATGACAAATAAACGATTGATTGTCTTAACCGGTCCGAGTGGGGTAGGAAAAGGCACCCTCCTAGGCGCCCTCCTGCAGCGCCATCCCGAGCTTTGCCTTTCGGTCTCCGCCACCACTCGATCGCCCCGTCCGGGAGAAATTCACGGCAAAAACTACTATTTTGTTGACCAGCAACGATTTGAAAAAATGATTGCCACTGGTGAACTCCTGGAATGGGCAGAATTTGCCACCAACTACTACGGCACGCCCAAAGCACCTGTAGAAAAACTTCTCGCCGAGGGCAAGTTTGTCTTGCTAGAAATCGAACTCCAAGGCGCTCGCCAAGTGAGAAAAACTTTTCCCGATGCCCTTCAAATCTTTATTTTACCCCCAACCATAGAAGAATTAGAGCGGCGCATTCGCGGACGTGCCCAAGATTCTGAGGAAGCTATATCCCGCCGTCTCCAACGTGCCCGGGACGAGATTGCCGCAAAGAATGAATTTGACATCCAAATCGTCAATGACGATTTGGAAAAAGCACTAGCAGAAATCGAAAAGGCTATTTTTGGGTTGGTATCCTAAACCCAGATAAGTCCAAAGGTCATTTGTGTAGGGGCGAAGCAAGCCTGCTAAGGACTATCGGCTCTACAGATAGCCCAGTACCGGCTTGCTTCGCCCTTAGCCCAAAAAATGACTGACGTTTGTAGTTGGGCTTTAGCCCAAAAAATGACATTTCTCTCTCGGATTTGATATTATTCCCTTTGTTTCCCCCGTCCTATCCCGTAAAATATGCCGATAATTCCACCCATTAGGGTAGTAATCGGCAAAATTGTCGAGGCGGTTTTATCGGTTAAAGCTGCCCCTAATGACATTTGACTGGCGACAATCCAAATAATTTTATTAATTAGGCCAATCAATGCCCAAATAAATGCGGATTTAATGCTATAATTGATTACCTGATTTTGGCGACTAAAAATAGTAAAAATTACAGCTATAATCGTGACTGCCAACAAGCTGAAAACTATTTCTAAGGCGGTGGCTATCACCATCATAAATATGGCTAAGTCTTCCATAAAATCAAGTCACTTGTCATTTGTCACTTGTCCCTTGTCACTTGTCACTTGTCACTTGTCACTGGTAATATGCTATATTCATTTGAATAAAAAATAATTCGCTAAAAAATTTTATTTGTCACTTGACTAAAAATAAAGGACAAAGGACAAATGACCAAGGACAAATGACAAATGACCAAGGACAAATGACATTTGATGATTATGCTGGAAATTTATCTAAAAATTCATCATAGCGATCGGTGATTTTTTGCCGCACTTCCGGGACGTAATGGGCAATCACAAAGTCAGGGGAGGTGTTTTCCGGGGGGTCGTCTATCTCCAGACGATCGGCCTCCTCTCTGAGCCGATCCCCTAACTTATGCTTGGCGCACCATTTGCCAATAGTATGAGCGATAAAAAATAGGTCTTCATCAGGAAATTCTGCCAAACTTTTAGCCAAATCCGGTAACTGCTGCCAACTTTTAGGCATAAATACTTGGGGGTTATTTTCCAGCCACCGCCAAAACACGATAATAATTGCCGTAGGTTCCATACATCAAAACCGGGGAACATAGCCAAGAAACCGGGTTTCTCCCTGAAACCCGGTTTCTCAGATACTAGCCGCCGAAGCGGAAAACCAGCATATCAGGGATAAAGCGGTTAAATTCAATCAAAATGCCAGCAGTAATCACCATCCAAATCGTGGCTACCACGGGGGCGGTGGAAAGGTATTTCAGGAAATCTTGCATCGCGGGATTCTCCAAATTGAAAAATGGTAATTGGTCATCGGTCATTTGTCATTTGTCATTTGCAAGTGACAAGGGACTAAGGACAAGTGACTAAGGACAAGTGACTAAGGACAAGTTTTATAACCATTTTAGATTAGTCATTCGGCGTTTAAACACAAATGACTAATCCAAAATCAACTAGCGGGGGGAAACGGTAATTTCATTATCCTTGGCAAACATAGCGCCGCTGGCAGCTTCCCCGAAAGCAGCCAAAGGCCAAATGGCAGCGCCCAGAGAGCAGGTGAGGGCCAGAGGCAAATCGATAACGATTTCTTTTTCCTCGGGATTGCCGCCTTTCTTAATCGCCTGTAGGTAAGAGCGACCAGCCCAACCGATCCAACCGGCGATGTACAAAAAGAGGATACCGGGGATAACGAATTCACTGGCGTGAGCCAAATTGCCATCGGTAATCAGGTGGGGCAGACCTTCTTCGCCGCACAGCAGCCCAGAGTAGCTCTCAAAGCGAGCTTTAGCTTGGGGGGTTTTGGCGCTCTTAGCCCGCTGGATGAAAGCAGGGTTGTTCCCGCAAGGGGTGAGATTAGCATAGTCTGCCTTAGCTGCGGGAGCAAAGCTGAACCACAGACAAACCGCCAAAATGATGGGAAGTAATCGTTTCATCAGGGTTTCCTTTTGTTACGAAACAATAAGTTTTTTTTCCCCAGGTAGGGAGGAAGCCGACCGAGAGGGGCCAATAAGCCCTTATAGCTAGCTGGTGCGGAAAGTTCCGCACCCCCGTAGGGGCGAAGCATCCGCGCCTAAATCTCTCGGTGGAATGGAGAAGCCTGTACGCGGATGCTTCACCCTGCACTATGGTTTAAGCTACTACAAAGATGTCACTAACGGACAAAATACTGAGCAATGACGACAGTTTTAGCGATCGAAACCAGTTGTGATGAAACGGCGGCGGCGATTGTAAAGAATCGTGAAGTTTTAAGTAACACAGTTGCATCTCAAATCGCAGCTCACCAACAGTATGGGGGGGTAGTGCCGGAGGTGGCATCCCGGCAACATCTAGAAACTATCAATAATGTGGTAGCTAGTGCCTTGGGGCAAGGGGGTTTGGACTGGGGGGATATCGATGGCATCGCTGCTACTGTAGCTCCTGGACTGGTGGGGGCGCTGTTGGTGGGGTTGAGTGCGGCCAAAACTTTGGCGATCGTCCACGGCAAACCCTTTGTAGGCATCCACCACCTGGAAGGTCATATCGGCGCTTCTTACCTCACGGACCCGGACTTACAGCCGCCTTTCCTCTGCTTGCTGGTTTCTGGGGGTCACACCAGCATGATTGCGGTACGTGATGGCGGCATTTATGAAACACTAGGGCAAACCCGGGATGATGCAGCGGGGGAAGCCTTTGATAAGGTGGCGCGGTTGTTAAACCTGGGATATCCGGGAGGACCGGCCATAGATAAAATTGCTAAACAGGGCAATGGCGCTGCATTTGCCCTCCCAGAGGGGAAAATTTCGCTGCCCGGAGGGGGGTATCACCCCTATGATTGCAGTTTTAGTGGGTTGAAAACGGCGGTGTTGCGGTTGGTGCAAAAACTGGAGGCGGAAACTGGGACCGTTCCCGTTAGTGATATTGCGGCCAGCTTTCAGGAGACAGTGGCCCGCACCTTAACTAAACGCACGATCGCCTGTGCCAAAGACCAAGGATTAAATACGATCGTCGTTGGTGGTGGTGTGGCAGCCAACAGCAGCCTGAGAGAGCATTTGCAACAAGCTGCCAGCCAATCATCCCTGCGGGTGATTTTCCCACCATTAAAATTTTGCACCGACAACGCCGCGATGATTGCCTGCGTGGGGGCGGAACACCTCAACCGGGGCGAAACCTCACCCTTAAACTTATCGGTTTACTCCCGGATGGACATCTGCCAAATCCCGTTACTGTATCGATGAGAAACCGGGTTTCTCACCCCTGAGCTTCGATTCATCAGGGTTCTTTGTCAGAAACCCGGTTTCTGGGGTCGAGTGAGCGGCTATGAGGCGGCGAATTTCCGCTGCCAAAGCATCCGGCTGCTCAATCATCGACAAATGACCGCATTCTGGCAGCACAATGGCATTTTCATCACCACCGCCATACAGATAGTGAAAGCTGGCTAAATGGCGCACATACTTCGGCTCCATCACCTTGTCCCGATCGCCCGCCACAAAATAAGCCGGTTGCTTCAGGCGGGAAACCAGCAGGGGGAGCTGGTGGACCTGTTCTTCCGTGGTCGAATCCAGCAACGCCCCCAAAGCCGCCTCATAGTTGGCGCCGAAAAAATCGATCGCCCTTTGTCGCCCCCAGTGCCGTTTAATGGGATAGGCCACACTATCTTGGGAGAACATTAAGTGAACCAAGGGAATTTTCCCCAGCCACTGCGGGCGCCACTTCACCAAGATTTTTCCCGCCGAGCGAAACCGCTCAAATTCTTCTTGAATGTAAATACCGCCCCCGGAATTGACGCAGATAACGCCTTGGACAATTTGGGGCAAGTACGTAGCCGCCCACAGAGCGATCGTCCCGCCCAGGGAATGGCCAATCAACCAGACGCGAGAAATCCCCAGCTTTTCCAGCAAGATCACCACATCCCGAGCATAAGCCGCCGGGGAGTAGCCCGCATGGAATTGGGATTTACCAGGGACAGGTAGAGAATCACCAAATCCCCGCAAGTCATAAGCCAAACAATGATAATCTGGCAGCCTGGAAATCAAAGGTTTCCAGTAGTGGCGGCTGAGGAGCCACCCGTGGATAAACACCAGAACACATGGAGACTCGCTCCCGCAGTAGCTCGACGCTGGCGAGAGCGGGGGAGTTAAATCGTAAGCGTGAGGAAACCCCAGGATGTCAATCTTTGCCATTTGTCATTGGTCAATTGTCACTTGTCATTTGTCATTGGTCAATTGTCACTTGTCACTTGTCCCTTGTCACTTGTCCCTTGTATGAATAATCAAAGGACTCTGGGACAAATGACCAACGACAAGGGACAAGTGACTTGGAAGCAGCGACTTAGGACCTGCCCCTAGCTCTGGGTCGGGACCAACCTTGGTGACTACAGTTTAAAAACGGCTGCCCATCAATCGCTGGCGCACTCCTTCCGCAATTTTTTGTCCCAAATACTCTGGAATCAAACTCTCATTAGGACCGAGTAAATAGAGGATTAAACGGGTACGTCCTCGCCAGACGAGCAAATTGGCATTGACCACGAGGAGGTCTTCTTGCCAAATGGCGTACATCACCTTATAAAATAATCCCGGTTGGTTGTCCGCCTCAATCAGCAACGCTGGCAGGTGAAATACGGGATCTACATAAAACTCCGTTTCCACATCTTCGAGACCTGCGTCTAGGTTAAACTCCACGGCGAGCATCTCTTCAACTTCAAAGTGACCCGCCAAAGCTTCCCGAATTGCCCTACCCACGTTATCCGCTGTTTTTTCCGTCAGTGGTTTTCCCCCCCGGGACACTACCAGTTTGATAAACACCAGCATCGGCGGGTAAATTTGGCCGTACAAGCTCAAATTGTGGATCGTCAGCCCGTAGGCGGCCAGGACCCCGAAAATATCGCTGAGCAAGAATGACTGGTTGCGGTAGGCAAAATTGAGGACACTTTTGTTACCTTCCGGTTTCAGCTCGATCGTTGCTTGTCTGGTTTTGTATAGCTGGTAAGCTAGCTTCAGGTTTTGGAGCTGAATCTCACTGCTGACAAATTGCTCGTAAAATTGTGGGAACGCTCGGTTAAAGCGCTTAAGCAGATCTACGGTAGATGATTTTAAACCCGGTGCCGGTGCCATAATTGGGGATAACTCGCGATAGCTTCGCTGACCTAAAGGTTCGCGGTGGCGCATCAATCAATTAATCTAGCTGTCACAGTGCCCTGGGGCGACCACGTTCTTGATCGCCCCTACCACCGGCTCCTGTGGCTGGTAGTGCCCAGTTGCGTGAGAGGCAGGCGAGGGGTTGTTCATGGCTGCAATTTTCCTCTGACAAATTTTTTCCTTGTATCCGGGCTGAGAGGGCAAGGCAAGAACAGCCCCTGCTGGCAAAGAAAGCCGTCACAATCATCTTGAATATACTGTACAATCAGCACGCGGAGCGCGCCAAAAGCTAGGGCACTTTTGGGTTAACCCTCCCCCGACAGACAGTCCGTCTCGCCGCCACTGCCCACCGGGGAGCGCGAAAAGCGCTTCACTGTATTTCCAGACGCATCAGGCGGCTACAGTTTGGAGCGCTTTGAGAAGCATTGCGCCCAGAGCCATCCTATTATCACCGCCCGCTACGGGCAAAAAGCAATTAGCCTTTTAGATGACCTAAATTGTACCACAACCACACCCTATCCCCTGCCCTTATTTCCATAGGACCCGAACAGATGGGTCAGGAAAATCACCCCCCATCTCTCCCGATATCAGAATTATTCCCTCATTTTCTCCTAGAGCCCTGACAATTTAGTGATTTTTAAGCGCCACTATTGACAGCTAATTCATCGTCATCATCAGGGCATTTTTTTAGGCCAAATTGGGATATAAAAGTGGCAATTTCAGCAGGCTGTAAATAATTATTGCATTTTTTACCTGCCACTTGGATCCGAATCTACACAAATTTTAAAAAAATTTTCGCGGTCTTATATCATAATATTGACCATAGTGCTTGTCCGATTTTAGTCAGAGAGAGTTTTAGCCCGATGGAGCTGTCCCCATTTGCACTGGCTTGCCCCCGACTCCCACCCCTCTGTTGTGGCGGCTCTGTTGTGGCGGCCCCTCTTCCCAGCCGCGTAATGGTGCTACAATTGCTTATTTGACAGGCTCTCAAAATGCTTTCCACTCCCTCCGGGGAGGCATCTGTAAGACACACTGATTTCAAGTTGAAAATTCGCTATCGGAGATTTTAGCAGTGCAGAGATCTCCCGGGCTGCTTTGTGATTGCAGGTGTGTCGGGGCTAATGGTAGGGAGTACCTCCGGCGGGGGCATTTCTGGTGGCAAACCCGTCAGGTCAGCATTGGGGAAATGCCTTCTGGGTGCCAAAGCCAAGCCGACCTTCCTCCGGGCTTCGCCAAACTGACGGTTCTATTTTCCCCCTCACCCGAGATAATTGCATGGTCATAACCTGCAACTAACCGAGAGAGGCAAGATCACCGCTGACCAATCATATACAGAAAAATGCTACGGAATCGTGACAGACACCCAACCTCGTCGTCCGAGGGGAGAAGCCTTGAGCCTTCAGGCTACAGGTTAACGGTTTGGGGCTTACCCTCCTTGGAGATTCCACCACGGGTAAACTCCAGTAAGATATTCAGGTAAGACTTTCGGGGTTATATTAGGTGTTGTTTTAGCTTTAGCAAAGAGGTGGAGGATTTTTGTGGGTTTTTGGAAGAACTTTTTTAGCAGTTCTGAAACTGCTTACGAGTACGAGCAAATGGCGATCGAAGCGGAGCCGCTGAATGGGGCTGCGGGAAAATTTGGGGAGAGCGTTCAGATTTATTTCAGCACCGACAGAGAGCTAGATTTGTATGAACTCGAGGAACTCTGCGATGCGGTAGGTTGGTCTAGACGCCCATTGCGGAAAGTCAGAAAAGCTATTCAGCACAGCTTTTTGGTGGTTTCTGTGTGGGCAGTGCGGGGTAAGCAGCGACGTTTGATTGGCTTTTCTCGCGCTACTTCTGACCACGCCTTTAACGCCACCATCTGGGATGTGGTAGTGCATCCAGATTACCAAGGAAAAGGGATGGGCAAGGCTCTGATGAATTACACCATTGAGAAGCTGCGCAAAGAGGATATCAGCAATATTACTCTTTTCGCTGACCCCCACGTGGTAGATTTTTACCGCTTGTTAGGTTTCATGCCAGATCCGGAGGGAATTAAGGGGATGTTTTGGTATCCAAACTGAGTCAGGCTGGCAGGGGGGAACGTTAGGAATTAGAGCGTCCTGGCAAAAAATTATCATTTACTGCCTCTTCCTTGATTATAAACCCCCTGTAATTTTTCAGCTAATTTGCTATTATTTGTAGTATTTTTATTATTGAACGGCCTAATGGTTTCCCGGTTCAAATTTTCATGGTTGATTTTAGAGAAAACTCTAACTCTAGATGCGAATAGCCAAATATCATAATTTTGAAAAGATTTTAAGTTTGTCAAAAATTCATCAACAAAATTGCTGGTTTAGTTATGACTAATCGCCTTGCCACAGCCAAAAGCCTCTACCTGCGGAAACACGCGGAAAACCCCATCGATTGGTGGGATTGGAGCGATGCAGCTATAGAAACTGCCCGCAGGCAAAACAAGCCTATATTCTTATCTATCGGTTATTCTAGCTGCCACTGGTGTACGGTCATGGAAGGGGAAGCCTTTTCTAATGAGTCGATCGCCCAGTACATGAATGCCAACTTCCTCCCCATCAAAGTCGATCGCGAGGAAAGACCAGATTTAGACAGCATTTATATGCAGTCCCTACAATTGATGACCGGTCAGGGTGGTTGGCCCCTGAATGTATTCCTGACTCCCGATGACCTCGTACCATTTTATGGTGGCACATACTTTCCCGTAGAACCCCGCTATGGGCGTCCCGGCTTCTTACAACTGTTGCAAGCAATTCGCCGCTATTACGATGGCGAAAAAGGCAAGCTGGAAGCATTTAAAGAAGAAATTCTGGACTACTTGCACCAAGGAGCTGCCGTAGCTAAGGCGGAAGAGGTGGGGGCGACAAAAGATTTACTGTGGCGGGGCTTGGATGTCAATACTGGAATCATTGCCCGCCAGACTCCCGGTCAGAGCTTCCCGATGATTCCCTATGCTCAATTGGTCCTCCAAGGTAGCCGATTACACTTTGAGTCGAAATATAACCTGAAGCAAGCCAGCGCACAAAGGGGATTGGATTTGGCGAATGGTGGCATTTTCGACCATGTAGGCGGCGGCTTTCACCGCTACACTGTGGACCCTACCTGGACGGTGCCCCACTTCGAGAAGATGCTTTATGATAACGGTCAAATCTTGGAGTATTTAGCGACACTGTGGGCCGATGGATTACAAGAACCGGCGTTCGATCGGGCGATCGCTCTCACCGTCCAATGGCTGGAGCGAGAGATGACCGCACCATCGGGTTATTTCTACGCCGCCCAAGATGCTGACAGCTTCGCCACTCCCGAAGCAGTGGAACCGGAAGAAGGGCACTTTTACGTCTGGAGCTACACCGAACTAGCAGCCATCCTCACCCCGGAAGAGCTAAAGGCACTGCAAGAGGATTTTACTGTGACATCAGAGGGGAATTTTGAGAACAGCAACGTCCTACAGCGCCGGTCTAATGGCTCACTTTCCCCCACCACAGAAGCAGCATTGATGAAAATGTTTCGGGTCCGCTACGGCATCGAACCCGAGGCAGGTGGTGTATTTCCCCCTGCACGCAATAACCAGGAAGCCAAAACCCACAACTGGCCGGGACGAATTCCACCTGTTACCGATACGAAGGCGATCGTGGCTTGGAATGCACTAATGATTTCTGGTTTGGCAAAAGCCGCCAGCGTTTTTAGTCGCTCCTCCTACCTGAAACTCGCCGCCCGAGCCGCAGACTTTATTTTAGAAAACCAGTGGGTAGATGGGCGAATGCAGCGGCTGAACTATGATGGCGTACCCGCAGTAGCAGGACAAGCCGAAGATTACGCCCTACTGATTAAAGCTCTCCTAGACTTGCACCAAGCCAGCTTGTCATTTCTGCAAAATCCATCAGATGCGGCGAGTGATTCACCTCCATCCCAATGGTTGGCGCAAGCGGTGCAAGTGCAGGCAGAGTTTGACCAATACCTTTGGAGCGATGAGCTAGGGGGATATTTTAACACGGCGGTGGATAGTAGCAGCACGGTGGGAGGATTGCCCCTCATGGTGCGGGAACGCAGCTACACCGATAGTGCCATAAGCGCACCCAATGGGGTGGCTGCCACCAACCTGATGCGTTTAGCTTTGCTCACGGAAAATCTGGAATATCTCGATCGGGCTGCTGCCACCTTGCAGGCTTTTCGCAGCATCATGGAAGCCAGCCCCACCGCCTGTCCCACTTTGTTTTCCGCCTTAGACTGGTATCAACACTGCACTTTGATTCATACCACCCCAGACTTACTCGCATCCCTGAGCGGGCAATATTTGCCCACCGCTGTTTGTCAACTAGCCGATGAACTCCCACCAGGAGCCGTGGGGTTAGTCTGCGAGGGACTCAGTTGCAAAGAACCCGCCACCACTGCAGAGCAGCTATTGACACAGATGTTAAATTCTCAAACTAGAGAAGTATAGATGGGGTGACGGGGGGACGGGGGGCAGGGGAGCAGGGGAGCAGGGGGGTTTCTGGAGTGTGGGGAGTGTGGGGAGTGTGGGGAGTGTGGGGAGTGTGGGAAGTGTGGTCAGCAATCTTCCTCCCTCTCCTCCCACCCCTCCCCATCTTCCCCCTCCTCCCTCCCCTCCCCGTCTCCCCGTCACCCCATCCCCTTGGGTTGCAGGGCAGCTTTGGGATAGGCAATGCGTTTGTGATGGAATTGTTGCCAGACGCGGACGAAAATTTCGGCAATTTTGGGCATTTCTTCGCGCTTCAGACCGGAATCAACGAGCTGATTGTCTTGCCAGCGAGCCCGGAGAATTTTATTAACCATATTGAGAGCTTCTTCAGCGGTGGCGTCTTGGAGACTGCGCAGGGCCGCCTCACAAGAATCAGCCAGCATCAGGATTGCCGTTTCGCGGGACTGAGGAATCGGGCCATCGTAGCGAAAATCCGACTCTTGCACAGGAGGGAGACCCTGTTCAGCAGCGCGCTGCTGGGCTTGGTGATAGAAATAGGAAATCAGCATCGTGCCCTGGTGTTCTGGGATAAATGCTTGAATCGCTTTCGGGAGGCGGCACTTTTTCGCCATTACCAACCCTTCGGTGACGTGCTTTTTGATAATCTCGGCGCTCTTGTAGGGGTCGTTAATTTCATCATGCTTGTTCGGTCCACCCATCTGATTTTCGATAAAACCCAGGGGGTCGTGCATCTTCCCGATATCGTGGTAAAGAGTGCCAGCTCGCACCAGTTCCACATTGCAACCGAGTTCTTTTGCTGCTGCTTCGGCGAGGGTAGCGACAAACAAGGTGTGCTGGAAAGTGCCTGGAGCTTCAGCGGCGAGCCGCTTCAGTGTGGGGCGATTGGGGTTAGAAAGTTCGGCGAGGCGCACCGGAGTAATCAAATCAAAGGCTTGTTCTAGATAAGGGCTAATTCCCAAAGCGATGACGCTCCATGCCAAACCGGCCAAACTCTGTAATGCCGCCGCTGCCAGGACAGCGTACCAGACGGAACCGGCGGTGGCGCTGAGAATGAAACTACCCACTAAGTGGACGACCCCTTGAGTCAGTCCTACGCCTAAGCCTAAAAAGGCCAGCTCCTCTCGAGACCGGGTGCGACCAGCGATCGCGCCGCCTACCAACCCTCCAGCCGCACTGGCGAGCAAATGGGTTAGCTCAATATCCAAGCCGATCGGTAGCAGGAGCGCCAGCAATCCCACAGCCGTGGCGCCCAAGCCAGAGCCATAAAAGCTGCCCACCAACAAACCGATCGCAGGCAAGCTGGTCCAAGGCACAGAAAGTGCCACTAGCAGGGGTGTACTGATACTCAGGAGCAAAATTAGCAAATGGTCTCGCCGCCGGAGCCAATAGCGTCCCCGTTCGGGAGTACAAAAGCGCCGCTCCGCTCCCCAAAATATTCCCACTGCCACAGACACGCCGACTCCGAGCCCCAAAAGTCCTGTCCAGTTAACCCCCCGCTTGCTCAAACCAAAATGGTCTAACAGCACAAAATCAGCTTGAGTAATCACCTCACCCTCACTGACGATTACTTCCCCCGCCTTAATCCGGATCATGACGGTTTCTACCGCTTCTGCCGCTTGTTCGGCGCGAATCCGAGTCGCTTCGGGGTCTGGGGTGAGGTTGGGCTGGTCTAGAATTTCCAAGAGAATCTTAACAGCGAGAATCTGGGTTGATTCCGGCACTAAGGCTTGGACGTGAGCATTAATCGATTTTTCCTGAATCTGTTTGGGCACTCCTGGCGCGATACCTTGAATTCTGATCAGGGATGCCGCCTTCTCGATACCCTTCTTAGTGGCAGACCAATCGGCATCAGAGACATCGAGAAAATTAGCTTGGTAAATGGTCGATCGCTCGCCCGTTAAGAGGAGTTCCATCGCTTCCGCATAGGCACTGCGGGCAGCAGCTATTTGATTAATCAGAGCCGATAGTTTTGCCGAGTTAGTTTTGGCGCGGTAGGCGCGTAGCTCCCGATCGGCCTCTCGACCCGCAGCGCCTAAAGGCTTATTTTGCCACACCCATTGCATCAAGACGGGCAGATTGGAGGCGGCATCTGGGGTGTTTTTGGGGGCGGGATTTGGGGATAATTTTTCATTTCTTGCTGCTGCCAGCACGGCCAGCCATTCCCAGGGGTGGGCTCGGCGCAAGTAACGTTGGCTGGGGATAGAAAGGATATCTGTGGGGATAAAAGGAATTGAGCCAGCTTTAACCCGCAGCCGATCGCCATAACCTAACAAACGCTGTAGTTCTTTTTGCATCAGGTCATTCACAGCGTTATCCATCATCAGCATCGGTACAGCTCCGACGCGAGCCGCTTGGCGATTTTCTTCCGTGGTTTTTTGATCAGGAACGTTCGCTTCTTCTGGAGCGTGGATCGTTGCTGGAGCGCGAGTTCCTACGTCTAATTGTGGTTGGTTGTAGAAGCGATTGCCGATCGCACCAGTGAGACAAACCACCACCATCACCAAAGACACTGGGGATGGTTTCGCCACCCTGACGGTGGCACCATGACGATTTTTCTTAGTGTTGACTGGTTCAGGTGCGGACGAATGCTTCCTAGACTGATCGGTTCTGGCAGAGGAATATGGTTTCCTCACAATGCTCACCTCGGGAGTAGCCTGCAGTATCAGCAAATTTTGCCCAGAATGTTCGGTGGGGTGTGCGATCCCGCGCCGAGATGTTGTCGGTTGACCATCAACGCCTAGAGGTGGCAGGATTTGCCCTACCGTTGTTTCTGTTGTTTCTGTTTTTGGTGGGCGCCGCCATTGTTCGAGCAGCTTTGTCAGCGACGGAATGGTTTTCATAGTGAGGGCATTTCCAGACTTGTAGGCGCTCTCAGCGGCTAGGCCAGACCTAGGGGTGCGCAAGCCAAAATTAACATAGGCACTATTATAGAGGCACTGCTATCGATGTTTTGTCTATTCAAATTGTAGATGCCTGCCCAAGCAGCGAAAAGGCGAGAGGCTAATGGCAATAAGGAAACTGAGGCGGTGGGGGGAGGAATAGGGGATAAGGAAAAAGGCTCAACTGGTAATGGTTCGGACACCAACCCCCTACCAGTATCGGTTTGTCGTGCGCACATTTGCCATGACAGGGGGATACCAGCGATGCCGTTATAGGCGCCAGACAGGGCGCCCGCGATCGCCCCCGTTAGCTGCCGGTGGCTATCAGTCCTCCTGGCTAGCACCACCGACAAACGGAAATCCTCCGGGGTACTCAAGAAAGAATAAAGAGCAAGAGCAAAAGCTGTATTGAGGCTAGGGGCTCCTGAGCGAACCGGAGAGAGGCGTTGTTTCTCGCCTCCGATCGCAGTTAATTCCGCCACCGCCCTGTCCCAACTGGCTTTTGTGGCTAGTAGATCCGCTAATTTATCCACCTCTACCAGTGGCGCTTCATCTTGTCCATCTGGGGGTAAACTGACGATTTTGGCCATTTTTTGGATGTTGGCGATCGCCAGCGCTGGCGAGAGTTTTTCTTGTAGAGATTGAGATATCCCATAAGCAAATGCCCACAGTCCCCATTTCCAGCCTCCTACCGACGACCACAGGGAACTAGCCCGCCACAAGTGTTCTTGCCAAATCAAATCCTCTTCATGGTAGAACAGCACCAAAGGGAGTATCGCCATTAGTGCCGCCACCGGGGTTAATTCTGCCTCTGTGCTGGGATCGTCTGGTTTCCACGCCAAAACACAGCTTTGATGCCAATCTTCCACATCAAAACCGCCGCAGCGAATCAAACTTTCTGCACTGGCTCCCGCCATTCCTGCCCAGGCGGGATGGCGGTTGAGTTGGATGTTTGGGCGACTATACCCCAGTCTCCCTGACGGGGGAGCTTCAGATCCCAGGTTCGCTCCCAGAGCAGCTCCCAACAGAGCGCCCCTAAATCGGCTTAAAAGAGAATAGCGCATAGTCTCATCTTAGCACCACCTGCCTCCGGGATCGCCAATCAAGAGCAAATTGATAATTAACAATTGATAATTAACAATTGACAATAAACAATTAATAATTATTCAATTATCAATTATTCAATTATCAATTATCAATTATGTTAATGAATTTTCGCTTCCAAGGATTTGAGAAATTCGGTATTGACCCCCGACTCACGAGTTAGGGCAATTTTGCCAGTTCGGGCAATTTCTCTAATGCCGAATTTGTTCAGACTCTGGACTATGGCTACCATTTTACCAGGGTCGCCCACAACTTCGATCGTCAGGGAATCCTCGCCCACATCCACCACTCGCGCCCGGAAAATCTGAGCGATTTCGATAATTTCCGATCGGGTAGAGCTGCTGGCATTGACTTTCATCAGCATCAATTCCCGTTCCACACAGGGAATATCAGTGATATCTTGGACTTTGAGAACATTAATCAACTTATAGAGTTGTTTCGTGAGCTGTTCGATCGCCCGCTCGTCACCGGGAACTACCATCGTAATCCGGGAAATCCCCAATTGCTCGGCTGGTCCCACCGCCAGACTTTCAATGTTAAACCCCCGACGGGCAAACAAACCGGCAATTCGGGTGAGGACTCCCGCTTCATCTTCGACTAAAACTGAAAGAGTGTGTTTCATAGCTGAAAATACATAATGTGCCCATTTGTCCTTAGTCCTTAGTCCTTTGTCCTTTGTCCTTAGTCCTTTGTCCTTTGGTAACAAGTGACAAGTGACATTGGACAATTGACAATTGACAAGTGACAATTGACAGTGATTAATTTTTCGGGCTTATGTGGTGGCCGGTCCAAGCCCTCTACCAGAGGGGAGGGGACTGTTGGCCAACTCCGGCACCAAGCCAGATTCGTGGTCGTATAAAAATCTTAGCCCCGAATTGGCGGACAAAAGGGATTTTTAAGAATATTATTAGATAGACTGGCGAGCCATCTTGCCAGAAGCCTGCCAAGTGCAAATGGAGACGAAGCCTATGGGTATTACCAGTTTTTTGAAAAGAATGTTTGGGGCGGAACCCCCGGACGTGAGTCAACAAACCGTAATTGAGAATTTCACTGTGCCAGCGGCTCCCCAAGAACAAGGCATCCCGCCAGAACGGCTGGGCTTAAACGGAGAGTATGACCAAAGCGGACTAGCAAAGCGGGTGGCCCTCGCCTTCGACCAAGATCCGAATACTGGTGATTTTGAACGGCTGTGGGTAGCCCAGACTGGGGGCACCGTAGTCCTCAAAGGCGAAGTACCCACCCAGGCAGATTTAAATAAATTGGTGACGATCGCCCGTGGCGTTTATGGCGCCACCGATGTCAACGCCGAGCAAGTAACCATTACCGGTTAAGTGTTGTTCTTGGTAGGGGAGAAGGTCTCTTCGCCCCTACCTTCAGACTTGGGAAAATGGACAACTGACAAATGACTACACCCTATTCCTTGGCGGATTCCACCACCGGGGACCGAAGGGGCTCCCCACTGCGCGCTTGAAATACCACCCGCAGCAGCGGGGGCGCCAGGAAAGTCGTGAGGATCACCATCATAATGATGGCCGCTTCCAAAGATTCTGATAGGGCACCGGTGGTACTACCCACGGCGGCAAATACCAGTCCCACTTCACCCCGAGGAATCATGCCAATGCCGATCGCCAGTCGATTAATTCCCGGAGTCAGCACCGTAAAACCGGCAACCACCTTACCCAGGATAGCCACAGTAATCAAAAACATCGCCATCATCAAACCTTCCCGGTTGCTCGGTACAGCAGGGTTTAGCACTCCCAGATTCGTTTTCGCACCCACCACCACAAAAAAAATGGGCACAAACATATCCGCTACTGGAACCACCTGCGCTTTGAGTTCTTGCTGCAGCTCCGTTTCTCCCAAAATCAACCCCGCCGCAAAAGCCCCCAAAATCGCTTCCAATTGGATGGCGGCGCCAATGTAAGACAGAATGAAGGCGATCGTCAGCGCCGAAATCAACACCGATCCCCTAGTCTTGAGATTTTTCACCAAAGCCACATAGTAGGGACTGAGAAAGCGGCCCAAAAATATCCCTCCCACCAAGAACACCCCAGCACTGACAATCAGGTAGGCGATATTGGTGACTTCCACATTCCCAGTTTTGACCAAATTAGCCACTACCGCCAGGACAATAATCCCGAGGATATCGTCGAGAACCGCCGCCCCAATAATAATTTGACCTTCTTTGGCGCCTAGCTGTCCGATTTCTGCCAGGACTTTGGCGGTAATGCCGATGCTGGTGGCAGTGAGGGCCGCCCCGGCAAAAATCGCCGGAATCACTGGGACGTGAAACAAGTTTTGCAGCCCCAAAGTCCCGGCGGTGAATGGCATAATTACCCCCACCACAGCGACGATCATGGCCGGTGGTCCATACTTAATTAGCTCATTTAACTCTGATTCCAAGCCAATTTCAAACAGCAGCACAATCACGCCCAATTCTGACAAAATCGAAATGACTTCGCTGATCGCGGCAAAAGTTGGCCTTGCTGCGGCTGGTTCCAGTCCAGCCGTAGATTGGAGCAAATTGATCATCGTTGAGGAAATTTCGGCATCTCCGGGCGCGTAAAACACCAGCAGCTTCAGGATGGAAACCCCCACCACCACGCCGCCGACCAAATCCCCCAACACCGGGGGTAAGTTCAGGCGCACGCAAATCTCGCCGCCGATTTTGCTGGCTAAGTAAATTACAACTAAACTCAGCAGCACCCCCGCTACCACCAAGGGTTCGTCAGCTTTCGCCGCCGCTACTGCTGCCAGCCAGGAGGTTTTGCCCCCGATACTGACAAAAAGATTTGGAGTCCAAAAGACCCATTGAGTCGGATCTGCCATTTCTTCCCCAAAACTAGCATTTTGTTTAATTTACCTGTTTTGTCTATTCCAGAAACTGCCTTTGTGAATGGGGCTGATTGTGTCCAAGCTCAATTTAGCTTCACAAATCTGGTTCTGCCTTGCCCCTAGAGACAAAACAGGGGCAAGGCGGAAAAAGGCCCTAGAGCCACACTGGTTTGTTCTCTGGATTAGAAAACTCGGTGTTGCAGGGAGGGCATCTGACGCCGCACTTGTTCTAGGCGGTGGGGACTGATTTCGCCGATCGCCACCCCCGGTTTATCCCCAGCATCAGCCAAAATCGCCCCCCAGGGATCCACAATCACGGCATGTCCGTGGGACTGGCGGCGTCCATAGTGCTGCCCGGTTTGCGCTGGCGCGATGATATAACAGGTATTCTCGATCGCCCGCGCTTGCAGCAAAACTTGCCAGTGGTCCTTGCCTGTATAAGCGGTAAATGCCGCTGGCACAAACAATATTTCCGCCCCTTGCTGTGACAGATGTCGGTACAGTTCTGCAAACCGCACATCATAGCAAATTGACAGACCTAAATTCCCCAACTGCTCTGAGACATAAACTGGAGGTAGGTCCTGCCCCGGTTCCACGGTTGCTGATTCCCGATATGTATTGCCATCGGGCAGGTTCACATCAAACAAATGCACCTTGCAATAGCGGGCTAGTTCCGTCCCAAAAGCATCCACCAGCAGCGCCATATTGTACACTTTGCCAGAGCTGGCGGGGACTGGGAAGCCACCACCAAGGATTGTCACCTGAAACCGCTGCGCCATTGTTTTGAGAAAGGTAACGCTGGCTGCAGCGATTTTCTCCGCTTGCGCCACCTTCTGTTCTTCCGCTCCCAGAAACGAGAAATTTTCTGGTAAGCATACCAACTCAGCTCCCTGGCGAACCGCTAAGTCGATCAGTTCTTCCGCCTCGTTCAAGTTTTTTTCCAGGTCGGGCACGCTCGTCATTTGAATGGCAGCAGCTAGATACGATTTCATCGATATAACTCAACAGCCTCTTATATCAATATTGCTTATCTCTATTGTCTCCGAACTACGATCTGCAGCGCAACCCTTCCTGGAAAATCGCTGTGAGCCCCTCCCGTGTCCCCGAAACACCTCTGCTGCTGGATCTTCTCCTCCCAACATACCACGCCTCTCCCCGGGCAACCCCAAATCCTCTTGTCAGGGTTTACCTATCCTCTGATTCCTGGCTACCCCACAATTATGATCCCTCCCTGATTTTTGCTGAGTTTTCATCCCCACTGACTCCTAATCAAAATTAACCCAGTTCCTTTTCTCTAACACCATAATCCCTGACATGAGCCTCACCCTTAATCTGAATTAATAAATCATTGAGCAAAATCTTTTCGCAACTAAATCCAGCATTTTTCAAGTTGGGGAGGTACGGATTTAGCCGAGGATCACGCTAACCCTGCCAGATGCTGTCTGTAAATACAAATGGTATGTACCTAACCATAAATCATGGCACTGATTATCATATGCGGTAGTGGGGCTATACAGGAAGCGGGCTTCCCACCCTCACTCCTGATTAGGGTTGTGCAACTGATGATGCAAGATTGCCGATCGGGCCACTTTTGCCGTAATCGCCCTAGAGCCAAAACGGCTCTCTTGTTAAGGCTTGGGGACGAAATCCGGGTCACAATCCCCAGTGATTTAGTCGCACCATCTTCAAAAAAGCAGGGGCTTTCTGGCGGATGGCTTCTACTGCGCCACGACAAAACTCGGCAAACACCTGGGCGCAGAGCGATCGCTCTGGTTGTGGCGCAACGGCATCGCCTTACCCTGATGTGGGGGTGGGGGGGGGAATCCTGAATCAAAAAAATCTTCTCTCCCCCCTTGTCAGGAGCTGTGGGGTTATGCTATATTTGTTTTATTAGTTACGGGATGTAGCGCAGCTTGGTAGCGCGCCTGCTTTGGGAGCAGGATGTCGCAGGTTCAAATCCTGTCATCCCGATTCTATACTTTCCCCGCCCTGACCGGGCTATCGCCCGTACTGGGCTTGCAGATTCTCCGTTATTTCACCAATTTTTCACCATTACCTTAAAGTCTAGCGGGTAGGGTAAGTAAGCAACCCCTAGCACCCGGATTTAATTTTCTAATAAAACAAGCAATTTATATACCCACAGGCCACCTGTCCAGGTGGCGAAAATACTGCTAATATACTTTCATACTTCCCTTCTTCCCTTAGTTAGGGTTGGTGGGGACAACAGGGCAACAGATGGGAAAAACCTGGATGGGGCAGGAACAAAGCATCGGTGGTGGATATTGTAGGTTTGATCTCTCGGCGTTACATCCCCTGTATGTTTGCTGGTTCACCGAGGGCGAAACATTCGCCTCATGGCGCTCCCAGCTTTGTCAGCCTCAAGCACCTACAGAAATCACATCTGAAGGAAAATTCCTTCTGGGCTACCTGCCAGAGGCTTTGGAACACATGCCTTGAGACTTAAGTCCGGTAATACAGAAACTTTGGACCCGCCAGAACCAAAAGGCCACAAACAACGGATCCCCTGGAATCAGGGTGTTTCTAGCTAGATGCAAACCTGGGCAAAAAGCGGGTTTGGCTGCGAAAGTCTCCGCAAGACACCTGGTTGCTACCGAGTACCGGAAACAAATCGGTAGCCTCACCCAGAGACGATCGCAGCGCCGCCGCCTGACGGAGGGCGCTGCAACGAGAAAAAATCAATGCTAATATCGGGAATCAGCCCGTCAGCCCATGATTCATTAGGAATAACAGGAGTAAATCGAAAACTCATATAGATGTATAGATGCCAGGACTCAAGATCAAGATTTGCTTATTGCCCAAAATATCATTAGTCAAACATCCTTTGTCCTTGGTCAAAAGTCCTTTCTAAGGATACAAGTGACAAATGACAAATGACCAATGACAAATGAAAAATGAAAACAGTTGTATCGACAGCAGGTATAGTCATGAAATCACTATTGCGTTGGGGCGCCGTACTGGGTTTGATTGGCAGTGTTTTTGTGGGGATTTCGCCCAAAAACATGAAAGCTCTGGCACTTCCTGAACCCCAAATTATCCAAAAGCTCAGCCAGATTCCCGTATTTACCATCACCAACAATCAGGGGTCTCCCCTGGTAGCTTCTATATCTAATGGCAATCAAAATACTTCCGTAGCAGGAGTTTTTATCAGCAAAAAGGATGCTGATGATTTTATCCAAAAGCTGACGGAAAGCAACCCGGAACTGGTGAACTCCGTGCAAGTTAGAACCGTTTCTCTGGCAGATGTTTACCAGATGGAAAGAGCTAACCAAGGCCAAGGGGCTCAGCCGCTCGCATTTGACTACGTACCGGTAAGGCAGCAGGTGGACTCAGCACTGGCGGTGCTGGAGGCTAATGGACAGACCGTAGAAGAATTCAATGGTGTGCCGCTGTTTTTGGCTACGGGAGGTGCAGACAACGGATACCTAACGATTCAACAAGGTGAGCAGCAGGTAATTCCCCTCTTTTTTAATAAGGAAGATTTACAGGGAATGTTAGACCGCTTGCGCCAGCAAGACCCGAATCTGGCCCAAACGGTTAACATTAAGGTGGTTAACCTCCGGGGACTAATCAAGCTGTTGCAAGAGAGCAATGATGAGCAATTGAATAAAATTGTGCTGATCCCGTCTCGAGAAACCATCGAATATTTGCAATCTCAGCAGCAACCCAACCGCAGCAATGGTCAGGGTAACTAGGGCAGTTTAGTCCTGATGCAAAGGATAGGGGACAAATGCCGGTAGTTTCGGGTCGGGAATTGTGGCAGTGGCGTCAAGATGCGATCGCTGCTGCCTCATTGGCTGGGGTGCCCACGGAAGAAGTGGACTGGTTGCTGATGGCAGTGGCGGGGCTAGATAAGCTGGCATTGCGCCTGAATTCATATCAGGAGCGATCGCACATCAGCATCCTCCTGCCACTGGCGCAACTATCGCGACAGTGGGAGCAGCGCTTGCAAGACCATTTCCCGGTGCAGTATGTAGCGGGGATGGTGGGTTGGCGCCAGTTCTCCCTGGCGGTCAACCCCAGCGTGTTGATTCCCCGACCCGAAACCGAATACCTCATCGACCTGGCAGTAGGGGCGAATCAGGAAGGCAATTGGGCGGATTTGGGGACCGGCAGTGGTGCGATCGCCATCGGTCTGGCGGCGGCTCTGCCTTCAGCCACAATTCATGCGGTTGATTGCTCCCCGGAAGCTCTGGCAACGGCGCAAGCCAATGCCCACCGCCTCGGTTTCGCCCACCGGATCCACTTTTACCTGGGTTCCTGGTGTGAACCCCTCTCCTCCCTGCAAGGTCAACTCAGCGGCATCGCCGCCAACCCGCCTTATATCCCTAGCGCAATGGTGCCGCAACTCCAACCAGAAGTAGCCAAACATGAACCCCATCTGGCTCTTGACGGTGGTGTTGATGGTTTGGACTGCATCCGCCAGATTGTCAGGGTAGCTCCGGCGTACCTCAAACCAGGGGGAGTCTTACTTTTGGAAATGATGGCCGGTCAAGCCTCCTCCGTTACCGAACTGCTCCACTGCCAGGGCAGCTACCGCCAAATCTCCATCCACTCTGACCTGGCCGGGATTGAGCGGTTTGCCTGTGCGATCGTCTGTTAGCTGAATTCCAGCCCAATTCTGAAACTTCGCCAATGACTTTAGTTTCCATTCCAGACCTGATTGCTGGTGCCCGCGCTGGCAAACTGGTCAGCTTTCCTACAGATACCGTCCCGGCTTTAGCAGCGCGACCCGATCGCGCTGATTTGATTTTTGCGGCCAAAGAACGCAGCGAGGATAAACCCCTGATTTTGATGGCCGCAACCCCAGCCGACCTCTGGCCCTACGTCAGCGGCACCCCGGAAATGTGGGCAGTATGGCAACAAGTGGCGGCGAATTGCTGGCCAGGAGCGCTGACCCTAGTTTTACCAGCGTCCAGCACCGTGCCCCGAGTTGTCAATCCTCAAACTCCTGATACCATAGGCATCCGGGTGCCGAACCACACGATCGCTCTCGCAATTCTGGCTCAGACTGGCCCGCTGGCTACCACCAGCGCCAACCATAGCGGAGAACCCGCCTTGACAGTTATGGCGGAGATAGATGCAAAATTTCCTGAAGTGTTGGTTTATCAAGGAGAAATAGATGCAGCAGCATCGGGATTACCTTCCACTGTGGCTAAATGGAGGGGTAACGGTTGGGAGATCTTACGTCAGGGAGCGGTCAACAAACAAAAATTAGAGCCCTAAGATGGGATGTTTGCCGGGATACTTGGTTGCTCCGTGAGCCTAGTTTTCCGCCAAACTAGATTATGATGGTTGATTTTGTGGGATATCCTGCGTTAATTATGGATTTGAGCAACTGGGTCGCGCTGGCAGTTGGAATCGGACTGGGGTTAGGGAGCGGTTGGGTTCGGCGGCGTCCCACTGTGGCCGCTCCCCCCACACCAGAAGTGCCACCGGTGAAAGAGAATTGCCCAGAAGCCGAATCGATTTCTGCTGTGGCTGCTCCCCCTACACCAGAAATTGCACCGGTGACAGGCAATAGCTCGGAAGCCGAATTAATCAAGTCTTTGGAGGCTGAACTGGCAAAAACCAAAGCAGCTTACTATCTGGCGAGCCAGATGAGTCAGTTCAAAGGGGGGTTTCTGGCGCGGGTATCTCACGAGCTCCGATCGCCCATTAACGGTCTGATTGGTTCCCATCAGTTAATTCTCTCAGACCTATGCGACGACCCGGCTGAGGAGCGCGAAGTTTTGGCGCAAGCGAATAACTCAGCCATGAAAATGATTGAGATGCTCGATCGGGTTCTCAATGTCGCCAGAACTGAGGATGGCAGAAACCCGATGACCATCCAAGCCTTATCTCTGGCGCAAATTTTCGAGGAAGTACATTACTTGACCGCGATGCAAGCGGCAAATCGGAACATTCCCCTCAATGTCATTGTCCCCCAACCCGATATCTATGTCCTGGCTGACGAAGACTGGCTCAAACAAGTCCTGGTCAATCTTGTAGAAACTGGGATTACCCCTTTCGGAAATGAGACTATTTCTGTAACCGCCCGAGTGGCAGAGGATGGGGGAGCTGCCTGCATCTGGATTGATGCCGAGTTTCCCCCAGAATTTAACCGCGAATCCCTAGATTTGCTGCAAAAAGAAGTTCCAAATGACCGCCTGGTGGACAATACCGAGCTGTCACTAGGTTTGACCATGCTGATGAACCAGACGGTTTTGGAACTGATGAAGGGACGCCTAGAAATCCAAGAAGCATCGCCAGGAGAAGCCAGTGCTGCGCTTAGTCGGATTCAATGCTCGCTCCCACTGGCGACCCCACAGCCGCCAGGGGACTGAATTCTGGCTGGTTGTACAGTACCATCGTGGTGCTGGGATTCTCCTCAAAGCCGATGCGCTCGTAGAATTTCTGCTGATGGGTTGTCATCAAGTAAACTCGTTCCACTCGGCTCATTCGGGGGTGACTCAACACGGTTTCCACCATCTTGCGACCTAAACCCAACCCTTGATAATCTGGGTGAATGACTACATCCCAGATGCAGGCCCGGTAAATTCCGTCTGAAGTGGCGCGAGCAAAACCAATCTGGCTTTTCCCATCCCAAACTGTTACCACCGGTTCGCTGTTGGCTACTGCCACGGCCAGGTTCTCAAAATCTCGCTCTCGCGCCCAAAAAGCTGCGATCTCAAACAGGGTTGTGAGTTGCTCCAGATCTACATCTGATTTCCGATCGCAAAAGCGAATGTGACTGCAATCCATATTTGTCATTAGTCCAAAGTCCCTGGTCATTTGTCAAAAGTCACTTGTCGTTGGTCATTTGTCAAAAGTCACTTGTCCACAGGACAAATGACAGCTCTGGTTGCACCGATGAGGGTACGACATCATTAACCTTGGTCACGCAACTTAGATATTATTGACGCCGTGGGGAGAGAGTGCAAACGGGACGCTTTTTCTGGTGATTTAGTAGTATATATAACAGTTTTTTCTGGGCTATGCAATATAATTTACACCTTTTGCGCAACTTTTTTATGTGGATTTGTTGACATTTTGCTCCTTATTTCTGGTAAGAGCAGAGGGAATGATCACTGAAAAAGCAACCCCCCATCAGGATCCTGATGGGGGGATTCGGATGATGCTGGTACTCTTTGGCACGATCGAGCTATTTCAGCAGCCAACGAGCAGCATCTTTAGCGTGATAGGTGAGGATCAGGTCAGCGCCAGCACGCTTAAACCCGGTGAGGGTTTCCATCACTACCCGCTCCTCATCAATCCACCCGTTGAGAGCCGCTGCTTTAATCATAGAGTATTCGCCAGAGACATTGTAAGCGGCCACGGGCAGGTTGGTGGCTTCTTTGACCCGCCAGATGATATCCATGTAAGCCAAGGCGGGTTTAACCATGAGCATATCGGCGCCTTCGGCGATGTCAAGGGAGATTTCTTTGAGAGCCTCGCGAGCGTTACCCGGATCCATTTGGTAGGTGCGGCGATCGCCAAACTGAGGCGTCGATTCCGCCGCATCCCGAAACGGACCATAATAAGCCGAAGCATACTTCGCCGCATAAGACAGAATCGGCGTGTCCGCAAATCCCGCCTCGTCTAAACCCGATCGAATTGCCTGCACGAAACCATCCATCATTCCCGAAGGCGCGATGATATCTGCACCCGCTTTCGCTTGAGCTACCGCTGTTTTCTTCAGCAACTCCAACGTGGGATCGTTCAACACCCGCCCCGTCAGGTCCCCCACCTGCAAATAGCCGCAGTGACCATGACTGGTGTACTCACATAAACAAGTATCCACCACCACAATCAAATCTGGCACCGCCTCTTTCACCGCCGTAGTCGCTTTTTGGACAATCCCGCAATCGTGCCAAGCTCCAGTAGCTTCCTCATCCTTACTATCGGGAATGCCAAACAAAATAATCGCCGGGATACCCAAGTCGTAAACTTCCTTGGCTTCTTCGACGATTTTATCTACCGATAGCTGGTAAACTCCCGGCATGGATTTTACCTCTTTCGCCACTGCCTCTCCCGGCACGGCAAACAGGGGATAAATCAAGTCGCTAGTAGTGAGGACGTTTTCGCGCACCATCCGACGCAGTTGGGGATGGGAGCGCAGGCGGCGCGGGCGATTAATGGGAAACATAGATTTTTTCTTGGTCAATCCTATTCCAACCAGTCTAAAACTTGGAGGGAACCTGATTTGGCTTGCCTTGACAATCTGTTACAATCTGCCCGTTAAAACCGAAAAAGGTACGCCCCTGGGGGCGCACCTGAAGCCAAAATCTCAGCCCAGAAAGAGGTATCTGGGGAGTTTACGGGTTGTTTCCACTGCTAGGGGAGACCCTTATGGAAGCCGCGTTTAGGCTGATACGGGGTAAACGCTCACCTTTTTGCGACTTTTATCCTTTCTTTCAAAGGTGACGACGCCATCGATGAGGGCGAACAGGGTATCATCCTTGCCGATACCGACATTGGAGCCGGGGTGAACTTTCGTCCCCCGCTGACGGATGAGGATATTGCCCGCTTTGACGACTTCACCGCCAAACCGCTTGACGCCAAGGCGTTGGGCATTAGAATCGCGTCCGTTACGTGTGCTACCAGTTCCTTTCTTATGAGCCATAATTTTCCTTATTTGTCATTTGTCATTGGTCATTTGTCAAAAGTCCTTTGTCCTTTGTCCTTTGTCCTTTGACTAATGACAAGTGACAAGGGAGAAGGGACTAGGGACTAATGACAAGTTATTCTGCTGTTTCTGCACTGGTCTCAGCAGCAACGGCAGGTCCGCTACTTTGGCTTAAGATGCCACCGTTGAGTGTGATGGATTCGATCGCCAGCCGCGTGATTTCCTGGCGGTGTCCCCGCTTTTTGCGAGTTTTCTTTTTGGGCTTCATCTTGTAAACGAGGACTTTGCGGCCCCGACGGTGCTGTAGCACCCGCGCCTCGATCGTGGCTCCTTCGACAAAAGGTTGACCTACATGGACACTACCATCATGGTTGACCAGCAGGATTTTTTCGATCGTAATGGTTTCTTCTGGTTCGACGGGAAGCAACTCCACATCATAAAAGCGACCGGACTCTACTCGCAGTTGCTTGCCGCCGGTTTCGATAATTGCGTAGGTCATAAAATTTTCGTGGTGGGTGCCGTAAGGGTAGCTGCTAAGAGCATTTGTCAAGTTTTCACCCGTTCCGAGCCCAAATAGACAGCCAAACTCTAATTATAGTATGGCTGTCTTGTTGGTGTCAAGTCGGATTTGGTTTAGGCTTCTGCCGCTACCGCTTCTGGCTTCGGTGGTGTGACATCCTGTTTGATGGTGAGGTAGCGGATGGTGTCATCCCCAAGGCGCATCATCCGTTCCAAAGCTGCCACCACCTTACCAGGGCCGGTGTAGTTCATCTGGATGTAGATGCCTTCCCGGTATTTGCCAATCTCATAGGCAAGGCGGCGTTTACCGCGATGTTGGGTTTCGCTCACATCAGCGCCGTTTTCCCGGAGGAAGTTTTGATATTTGGCGATCGCCACTTCTGTCTGCTCTTCTCCGAGGTCTGGGCGGAGAATGTACATAGTCTCGTAAACGAATTTCTTCATCAGATTGCTCTCCTTATGGACTCTTGACCTCTTCTAAGCCCGGAGTGGCAGCCGTTGGCGGCCCGCTGTTGTCCCAGTTTCTGGGTGGCAGCCCCGGACCAGAAGAAGTAAGGCATGAAAATTGGGGCAATTAATACCCCATCCTCAATTGATTCTATGCAAGAATATCCACAAAGTCACTAGGGTAAGAAGTCAACCCGATCGAATTGGGGCCAAACCAACACATATGGGAATCAGCACCAGAGCCATTGGTGGTGGCATCACCTTGGCGGCAATGGCTTTGGGGTGGAGATGTTGTCGATTTTTTTCTGGTCTTATCCCACCGTTCTGTAATTTCCCGCCCAAGGCCGATGCTGATGTTGGCGGCCCTCCATGCCTTGACTCGTCAAGAAACCGGGTTTCTCGCGGTTTGAGAAACCCGGCTTCTTGACTTGTGCTTGCTCCGTTAGGGGGAAGCCAGTGGCTATTTCTAGGGTGCCGAGATTCGCTCCACACACATGATGACTGCGGCTTAATTAAGCTGAAAATCTATCCCGGTCAAACTAGCAGTTTCTAATTCATATGTAGGAAAAGCGAGCTTGACCGTTAACCGAATCTTAAGGCAATTTCATAGTTATGGCACAACGATACGTGAGAATTCAAACCCCAGAGGGACGAATCTACTACGGTTTATTGCAAGTGAGTGGCGACGTGCAGGTACTGGATGCACCACCGTGGTTGAAAGGGCAGCCCACCGATCGCCAGATCGAGCCGGAAGGGTACAAGGTCCTAGCCCCTTGCGTTCCCTCGAAAATTGTGGCGGTGGGCAAGAATTACGCCCAGCATGCGGCGGAAATGGGCGGACCTGTGCCACCAGAACCCCTATTATTTTTGAAACCGCCCACCACCGTGATTGCTCCTGGGGAAGACATCGCCTATCCTCCCCAGTCGGAAAGGGTCGATTATGAAGGGGAATTGGCCCTGGTGATTGGGGACCGGTGCGCCGATATCAGTCCAGAGGCGGCGAACAGTAAAATCTGGGGTTATACCATTGCCAACGATGTCACCGCCAGGGATTTGCAGCAGAGAGACGGACAATGGACTAGAGCCAAGGGATTTGATACTTTCTGCCCCCTTGGTCCCTGGATTGTGCGGGAATTGAGCCCAGGGGCTCGGTTGCAAACATTTGTGAATGACAATCCCGAACCGGTGCAATCAGCCTTAATTTCTGAGATGGTGTTTTCCCCAGAGGTTCTGGTATCCTACATTTCTCAGGTAATGACCCTGCTGCCTGGAGATGTGGTGCTGACGGGGACCCCTTCTGGGATTGGTCCGGTACAGGTAGGCGATCGGGTTCGCGTGGAAATCGAAGGGATTGGCTATTTGGAGAACCCCGTAGGTCGGCGATAATCCAGCCCCCGGGGGAATAGGGCACGGTGTCATTAAGATTTTTTATTTCATTCAAATGTTGAGGATGCCGTGCCCCTACCAATCATTATTGAAGAAGGCACGGTGTCATTAAGATTTTTTATTTCATTCAAATGTTGAGGATGCCGTGCCCCTAAGAATGAACCACCAATTCAACGGACCTGCATATAAACTGCCTCGGAAACCACCGGCATTTCCGCATAGCGACCGAGGAGGGACTGTACCACCGCATACCCACAAGCCGCTACTGTGGCAATAAATACCATGTTGAATAGGGTTTCACCCACCAAGGCGATCGGCAGAGCTTTAAGGAAAATCGGCAGAATCAGATAGCAAAGGAATAGTACGATGTCGAGCAAAATTGCCTGCATCGCATTAAACCGAATGAAGTGGGCGATATTTTGGTTTCTCACCACCCCCAGAAACAGGGCCATGAAAATTATCAGGCTGGCAAAAGGGATGCTGTTGTAAATCTGGAATCTCAAAATTATCAGGGGCATACATAGCTGCCCGAGGATGGGAAACTTTTCAAACAAATACTCGCCGAAGAGTACCCCTTCCATCAAGGGGATCAGGTAGGGCAAGCAAGCAAAAATTCGATCGCCAGTGGTCGTCGAGCCGCGCCAAGTCATGAGCGTGATTTCCTCAAATAACTGTTTACTGCAATCTTGGGTGATAAGCTCAGGATAGCGCAGGCAGAGGAAATCGGCCCCTAGGGGCGCCGGGGATAAGGCTGTGGACTGTTCAGAAACCGGGTTTCTGGGGAAAATCCCTGTCTTTGTCCGAGATTCCTCAGAGAAACCCGGTTTCTGGGCAAAAATTATTTGACATGGGCAATGCGGAAGCCCATCTGACACTCGTATTGATCGGGTTGATGAATCCGCTCCGTGCTAATCGCATGGCCGCAAGTGAGATGACCGTCACGCCAGCGGGGTTGACCACTGCGATCGGCCAGCAAACAGTTTTGACAAACTTGTGCTGGAGTGAGCATCTGCTCTTCCATTAAAATCACAAGCATCCCACACCTCCTCTGGAAGCTCCCCTCTACCATTAATTGTATGTCAAGTCAATCGGTAGGAAGATGTAAAAATTAATACGTTTTATCCAAAATTTTGCGGGAGTAACCCAGGGAATCGAATGTGGCCATATTACCCAATGGCGACGCCAACGCCAGGAGCATTCGAGCCCGGGCAAAAAACCGATATCTTCATCAGTCCGTAGCGCTGCGAGTTGCTTGCCCAGTGAACCCAGATGGGGTTGGCTTCATTTTCCCTCATGCCCTAACCCTTTAACCGTTGCTCCCTGATAGGTGCTTCCCTACGTGTCTCTGGCTGATGCCAGCCATAATTGATGTATTATTGATTGGTTTTGGGCAGGAGTATCCCTCCGTGGTCAAGCGGGAATGCAGCGACAGCAGAAACCAAGTTTTCGCCTCACCAATGGCGGAGAGAACGATCGGGACAAAGCAATGCCTTGTCCTCATCCAGGTTTCGAGAACTCCAAGAGGAGATGACACCCCTGGGCAGGGTGGTCAAAAGCGACATAAAATGCTAGATTACCCAGCGGCGATGCTTTTCTGTTATGGGTGGCACCCGCCAGAAGCATCGCGCTGGTTGAGGCTGCCTTAAGGGGCGCCTAACTTAACTTTCTAACACTGCTCCTATCTGCCCAGCCTCTTCCCCTGCCCGTATTCCAGTGAGGTTTCATTCGTGACTCAGACTAATTTAGACGTACTTGCCACCACTGACCCCGCAGTTGCTGGTTTAATTGCCCGGGAACTACAGCGCCAGAGAGACCACCTAGAACTGATTGCTAGTGAGAACTTTGCCTCGGCGGCGGTACTGGCGGCTCAAGGCTCAGTGTTGACGAACAAGTATGCAGAAGGCTTGCCCGGAAAGCGCTACTATGGCGGTTGCGAGTTTATTGATGACATTGAGCAATTGGCGATCGACCGGGTAAAACAAATCTTCGGTGCTGCTCATGCCAACGTCCAACCCCACTCCGGCGCTCAAGCCAATTTTGCCGTATTTCTAGCACTGCTGGAACCCGGGGACACGATTATGGGGATGGACCTGTCCCACGGGGGACACCTCACCCACGGTTCGCCGGTGAATGTCTCGGGCAAGTGGTTCCAAGTGAAGCATTACGGTGTGAGTCAGGAAACCGAACAGCTAGACTATGACCAGATTTTGGCCTTGGCGAAACAGCATCAGCCCAAATTGATTATCTGTGGTTATTCCGCCTATCCCCGAGTCATTGATTTTGAGAAATTCCGCCACATTGCTGACGAAGTGGGTGCCTATTTGATGGCAGATATCGCCCATATCGCTGGTTTGGTGGCGACGGGACACCACCCGAACCCCATTAATCATTGTCACGTAGTCACTACCACCACTCATAAAACCCTGCGGGGACCTCGCGGGGGGCTGATTATGACAGCAGACCCGGAATTGGGCAAGAAGTTTGATAAAGCAGTGTTTCCCGGCACCCAGGGGGGGCCGTTAGAACATGTCATCGCCGCCAAGGCGGTGGCTTTTGGGGAAGCTCTGAAGCCGGAGTTTAAGGCTTATTCTGGTCAGGTGATTGCTAATTCCCGGGCGATGGCGGCTCAGTTAGTGGCGCGGGGATTTAAGTTGGTATCTGGGGGGACGGATAATCACTTGATGCTGGTGGATTTGCGCAGCATTGGCATGACTGGGAAAGTAGCTGATAAACTGCTCGGAGAAGTGAACATTACGGCGAATAAGAATACGGTGCCTTTCGATCCGGAATCGCCGTTTGTCACTAGCGGTCTGCGTTTGGGGTCTCCGGCGATGACGACTCGAGGGATGGGCACGGCGGAATTTGCGGAAATTGCTGATATTATTAGCGATCGACTTCTCAATCCCGCTGACGATACGTCGGCGCAAAACTGCCGCGATCGGGTAGCATCCCTTTGCCAGCGCTTCCCCTTATACACCAATGACTCTGGCCAAAATACCTCTTTCGAGAGCATATCTGAGCCAGCTTTTGTCAGCTAAATTAAGGGTGAATTCCTCAGCCTAAACCAGGGGGGCTTTGGGGGTTTAACCCCCTACCCATGCCGGAATTTCTCACAGAGGAGTACCGGATCGTCAAATTGGCCAAAAAAGCCCCCAATCATGGCTGAGTTAAGTCATAAATGTAGTAAATGTAGGTAGATTTGCCTCAAAATTTGTTCTTATTCAAGCGGAAATAATTTCAGATGCCTTACCATCTGTACCATCTCGCTGCCTTTACAGTCTCAGCCCTCGTAGTTCTCGCGACCACCCCAGTCGTGAAACATGTTGGCATCAAAAGTGGCCGTGTAGATCTGCCGGGAAAACGCAAAGTACACAGCCAACCGATGGTGCGTTTGGGAGGAGTATCGATATTTTTGGGCAGTGTTATTGCCTTGTTGATTGTCTGGACTCTGGGCGGCTTCGGCGTTTTGCCCCCGCATAAAGAGTACGAGATTTGGGGCGTCACCATTGGCGGTTTGGCCTTCTTCCTGATTGGCTTGACTGATGACCTGTTCGGCTTGTCGCCATTTGTGCGGCTATTCGTGCAAACTGTGGTGGCTGGTCTGGCTTGGAAAGTGGGGGTGCAAATCGACTTCATCACGATTCCCTTTGTGGGATTGGTGAATTTCCCAGACTGGATCGGCTTCCCGGTTACCGTGGTGTGGCTGGTGGGGATGACCAATGCCATCAACTGGATTGATGGTTTGGACGGTTTAGCTGCAGGGGTTTCCGGTATCGCCGCTGTGGTGATGCTGATTGTGAGTCTGTTTATGAACCAACCGGCGGCGGCTTTAATTGCGGCGGCTTTGGCGGGAGGGACTCTGGCATTCCTGCGCTACAATTTCAACCCCGCTCAGATTTTTATGGGAGATGGGGGCTCTTATTATCTGGGATTCACTTTGGCGGGAGTGGGGGCGATCGGCTTGGTGAAAACTACCGCCGTCACCGCCGTGGTCCTGCCTTATATCATTTTGGCAGTGCCGATTTTGGATATGTCCGCCGTGATTTTGGACCGTCTGCGCAATGGCAAATCGCCTTTTGCTGCCGATAAGCGACATTTACACCATCGCTTGCTCGCGGCTGGTCTCTCCCACCGGTTGACCGTGTTGTTTATTTACTCTTTGACTCTCTGGGTAGGGAGTTTGGCTCTGGCTTTTGCGGGAATACCCAGCGGTTTAACCTTCGCCGTGGGTGCGACGGTGTTGCTGACCTACACCACTTGGAAGGTGAGAGAACACGCAAGTAGGCAGTCATAGGTGTTTTATTGCCCTGCGTAGTTGGTATATTACCCATGAGCCATCACAAATGAACAAGTAAAATGACTGCCGAAATTATTTGCGTGGGTACAGAGTTGCTGTTGGGGGAAATCCTCAACAGCAACTCTCAGTTTTTGGCGCTGCAATTGGCTGAGTTAGGGATTCCTCATTACTATCAGACGGTGGTGGGGGATAACCCGGAGCGGATTCATCGGGTGTTGGAAATCGCGATCGCCCGTTCTTCATCTATCCTCATCTTTACCGGCGGTCTCGGTCCAACCCCAGACGACCTCACTCACGAAACCCTCGCCCAGTTTTTTGGCGTCCCTCTGGTGGAACAGCCAGAAGTCATCGCCGATATCGCCCGCAAATATGCCGCCCGAGGGCGTGAAATGACTCCGAGCAACCGCAAGCAGGGTTTTATCCCCAGTGGTGCCCAAATTTTGCCTAATCCTTCTGGGACTGCTCCCGGGATTATCTGGCAGGCGCAACCAAATCTAACTATCCTCACTTTTCCTGGTGTCCCTGCGGAAATGCACCTGATGTGGCAACAGACCGCTGTGCCTTACTTGAAAAGTCAAGGCTGGGGCAGTTCTATTATCTACAGCAAGACTTTAAGGTTTTGGGGCATTGCGGAGTCGGCTTTGGCAGAGAAGGTTGGACCACTGTTTGACCTGACTAACCCCACGGTGGCTCCCTATGCCAGTAAGGGAGAGGTGCGGCTGCGGGTTTCGGCGAAAACTGCCTCTCCCGAAGCGGCTGCAGCTATTATCGAGCCGGTGGCGGCGAAAATTCGGGCGCTCGCTGGCGCGGACTATTTTGGTGCGGATGAGGATACTTTGGCTTCTGTGGTGGGGCAGTTGCTGCGCGATCGTGGCCAAACCCTCGCTGTGGCCGAATCTTGCACCGGTGGGGGTTTGGGTCAGATGCTCACGGCAATTTCTGGCAGCTCTGATTATTTTTTGGGAGGCGTGATTGCTTACCACAATTCTGTCAAAATGTCAACTCTCGGCGTTGACTCGGACTCTTTGGTGAAGATGGGGGCGGTGAGCGCCGAGGTAGCCCAGCAAATGGCGGCGGGAGTGCGCCAGAGTTTGGGCGCCAATTGGGGCCTGAGCATCACAGGGATCGCCGGACCATCGGGAGGGACCGACGCGAAACCAGTGGGATTGGTTTATATCGGTTTGGCGGGACCAAATGGGGAGGCGGTGGCTTTTGAGCATCGGTTTGGAGCCACGCGGGGCCGTGATTGGGTGCGCCATTTGAGTGCTTGCACCGCTTTGGATACCCTGCGCCGAAAAATGTTAAGCATTGCTTAACATTTTTGGGGAACCAGAAAAAACGCTATATATAGCGTTTTTTGAGTACAAATTACTATATATAGCGGTTTATTGTAGGCATGGGGGGGCAATTACCCCCCAAAAAGCCGGTTTTAGGCTCGTAATAGCACTTGCTCATTTTTCAGGATTGGTTATCATCAAATTAAGGAGTAAAAACCTGCTGTGGGCAAACCGCAAGCGTTAATGATGCACAGTAGATTTCCCGGCTGCACTGAAGGAGCTTGAGCTGAAAATGGAATACATCGAAAAAGTTCTGGAAAAACTTAAGGAATGGACTCGCAAGCTGATTGAGGCTCTGTTAGGTCCGGAAGCGGAGCCGGAACCGGAACTGATTCCGATCCCAGTCCATGAGCCAAATCGCCGTCGGTAGTCCAGAGATGGCTCCTGTAGGGCAACTGGACGGGTTAAGCATCCTCATCCTGCACGGGCCAAACCTAAATTTCTTGGGTCGGAGAGAACCTGGGGTTTATGGTTTGGCTACTTTAGATGATATCAACCGCTCTTTAGAAAAGGTGGCTGAAAATTTGCGGGTGCAGGTGTCGGCGTTACAGTCTAATCACGAAGGTGTGCTGGTTGATGCAATTCAGGCAGCTTGGGGAACGCATCAGGGGATTTTGATTAATCCTGGTGCTTACACCCATACGAGTGTAGCAATTAGAGATGCGATCGCGGCGGTGAATATCCCCACGGTGGAAGTCCACCTCAGCAATATCTATCGGCGGGAGGAGTTTCGCCACCACTCCTATATCGCACCGGTGGCGATCGGTCAAATTAGTGGTTTCGGCGCCGATAGCTACCGTCTCGGTTTAGAAGCACTGGTCCACCACCTGCGGCAGCTAACCTAAGCAACTGATTTCACTTCTAATTTTTATATAAATAAAACACCCGGTTTTTCCTCAAAAACCGGGTTAATTTACTGAAAATAATACCTTCTCTGCCATCAGTCAGAGGGATGTGTGATATAAAAAGCATTTGTGTTTTTATTCATATAAAATTAATTCGGAGGCTGTGATGATAGCGATAACAGAAAAACGCCACTACACCCCAGAAGAATATCTGGCTCTAGAAGAAACAGCGGAGTATAAAAGCGAGTATCACGACGGAGAAATCATCCCTATGACGGGTGGCACTACAAACCACAATCAGATTGCAGGTAATTTTTACGCTTATTGTAAATTGGCGATGAAGCGGCAAAATTACAAAATATTTATTGGTGATGTGCGCTTGGGATTGCCCCGATACCGGCGATATGTCTATCCCGATGTGATGATAATTGAGGGGAAACCGGTGTATGACGTGGATGGAAAAACCACCGTCACTAATCCTTTGGTGATTGTGGAGGTACTTTCCAAATCTACCCGCAACTACGATAAAGGGGATAAGTTTTATTTTTATCGCTCAATTCCCGAATTTCGGGAATATATTTTGATAGACCAAGAGCGATATCACGTGGAGCAGTATGCTAAAACTGCGGAAAATAAATGGCTGCTCACGGAGTATGACGGGCAAGAGGCAGTATTGGCGATGACGGCGGTTAGTTTAGAAATTCCTTTCCTAGACATTTACGAAGGGGTGGAATTTGAGGTAGAGGATGAATCTCCAGCTAGCTAGTAATTGGTGGCTCATCGGGAAAAGGCGCCCACATCGACAAAATACCGCCACACCTAGTTTGTGGGTGGGTGCATAAATTTCTGGTTTTTGCCCCAAAGATAATATAGAAGAGGGCATCTACAGAAAAGTCTGTGCAGACGAAGGAGCCTGAATATGAGTACAACCGATGATTTGCTCGCCCAAGCTGGTTATTTGACGGAATTTGACAAAGAAGTGATTGCCGAGGTGAACAAGGCTCGGGAAAATCCGGCGGCTTATGCCGAGATTTTGGCCGCGATGCGCCCATCCTACAATGGGCAAGAAGGTGTGGCGGCACTGGATGAAGCGATCGCCTTTCTCCGAGCCGCCAGTCCCCTCCCACCCCTGCAACCCTCACCGGGGATGTCAATGGCGGCGACGGATCACGTCAACGATACTGGCCCGAAAGGCATCAGTGGTCACGATGGCAGCGATGGGAGTAGTTCGTTTGAGAGACTCGATCGCTACGGCGACCGGAGTGGTTACGTCGGAGAAAACATCAGCTATGGCATGAACTCCCCGCAAGATGTAGCAGCTCAGCTCATTATTGATGATGGGGTGCCCTCTCGCGGCCATCGGGAGAATATTTTTAACCCGCAATATCAGTTTATCGGTGTGGATACGGGCTCTCACGCTCAGTATCAGACTATGACAGTTCTCAATTTTGCTGGACAGTACACAGAAGATGCCAGCGTCAACCCGATGCAGCCACCACCAGTGGAACAGATACCCGAAATACCGCAAGTCTCACCGCCGGAAGTGCTGGCACCGCAGCCCCCCATACCGCAGCCCCCCATACCGCCGATACCGCAGCCACCTGAACCACTCCAACCCCCAACTCCGGGGCAAGGACAGGAGCCAGACCCCACAGAGGGAATGCCAGTATCGCCGCCACGGGGAGAGGTGATGCCAGAATTCCGCCGCCAGAGTTTCGCAGGGATAACGGAACCGGCAAATCAGTCGGCTGTATTTGCGGATTTTTCCACGGCGAATGATGCGATGCAGCTAGGGCCGGAAATCAGCCGCCAAAACCCTGGGGGAGTGCGGGCTTTTGATGGGGATGATTTGATTGTGGGGTCGAGCGATCGGGATATCGTCAACGGCAATAAAGGCAGTGACAGTCTCCAGGGTGCAGGGGGTGATGATTACCTGCGCGGTGGTCAAGATAATGACTCGATGGAGGGTAATGATGGGAATGATATTGTGAACGGCAATAAAGGTGAGGATGTGGTAGATGGGGGCGCCGGTGATGATTTGGTGCGCGGCGGTCAGGGGAATGATTTGTTAATTGGCGGTGATGGGGATGATGTGTTAATTGGTGATTTTGGTACTGATACCCTCACCGGTGGCAATGGTGCCGATAAATTTATCATTCGCGCCGATACGGCGGCTGGCCAAACCAGTGCCAGTTTGGCAGACCTGATTACCGATTTTGGCACTGGCGATGAAATTGTGATTGTGGGCACTCAGGAAACCATCCAGTTAGTGGCCAGTGGTAGCGATACGCTGATTCAGTTGAGCGGCGGCGATATTTTAGCATTGGTGGCCAATGTGACGCCGGAGAATTTACAGGGGTCAATTTTGGCGGCTGGTAGTGGCGATGGCGGGATGAGTATCGGTTAATTGCCATAATTTGAGCCGGTTGGTGGGGACAAGGCATCAGCAAAATTAGGGTTTAAAATAAATCTGAATGATGCTTTGCCCCTAACGATGTTTGGGTGGTGGGGCTGTTGCGAGAGATGACTCGCCGTCAGGGCGAAGCATTCGGGTCATAAATTTTGGGTTTTTTGGCAGACATGACTCGCCCGAATGCTTCGCCCCTACATGCGGCGGGATGCTCCCGGGGTAGGGTGATTAATCTGCCTGCCCCAGAGGGATGTATTTTTTGGATAACCAGTCTCAAACCACAGGAGCAGGGATTATGGCAAGTCTAACAGGGACCGAAGTTGATGATTTATTGGAGGGGACGGAAGCCGAAGACCAGATTTTAGGACTGGTGGGCAATGATGTGGCGATCGGCTCCGATGGGGATGACTTGCTCAGTGGCAACCAGGGGAACGATCGCCTATTTGGCGGTCCCGGTGAAGATACCATTTACGGGGGACAAGACCAGGATTTAATCCAGGGTGGGGAAGATGAGGACTTGATTTTTGGCGATCGGGGGAACGATACCATCTGGGGAGATGGCGGCGATGACACCATCTTTGGTGGCTTAGGCAGCGATACATTGTTCGGCAATACTGGCACTGACGAACTCTACGGCAACCAAAGTAACGATACTATCTATGGCGGTCAAGATAACGATACCCTCTGGGGCGGCACCGGCAACGACTTCCTCTCCGGCGACTTAGGCAATGACTTGCTGTTTGGAGACCAAGGCACCAACACCCTCACCGGCGGCTCTGGTCGGGATATCTTTTTCCTGCAAAAGAAATTTGGCAACTCCACCGCTGAAACTGCCAACATTATCAACGACTTCACCAAAGGCGAAGATATCATCGGCTTAGAACAAGACCTCACCTTTGGGGAATTGAATATTTCTCAAGGTGTGGGGGAATTTCAAAACGACACGGTAATCAGGGATAAAAATACCGGCGGCTTCTTTGCCATCTTAAAAAACGTCACCAGCAGCACCCTCACCGCCTCGGATTTCGGCAGTGACCTCACGGATAGCGATATTGACGATATTACCGACGATGACAATAACCCGGCGAATGACCCCCCCACATTCAACTTTGCCCAGGGAAACTACAACTATAACGAAGGCATCGGCGGGCCATTTGTCTCGGTGACGGTGAATCGCTCTGGCGATACCAGCACGATCGTCACTGTAGATTACAACAGCAAAGATGGCACCGCCAAAGCTGGGGCAGACTACGATCGAGTCACTGGCTCCCTGGTCTTCAACCCCGGAGACACCAGCGACTCTTTCCTCGTCCCCATCCGGGACGACTTCATCTATGAAGGAGAAGAATTTTTTAACATTGAGCTGATTAGCACTTTTGGCGGCGCTCGTCTCGGAGAACTCAGTACCGCTTTCGTCACCATCCTAGACGATGAAACCTTCCCAGCTCCTAGCTTCACACAAACTAACTTCACCGTAGGCGAAGCCAGTGGCAACGCCACAATTACTCTCGCCCTCAACAATATCAGCGATGTTCCCCTAGTGGTGAACTATGCCACCAGCGATGGCACCGCCACGGCGGGAAATGACTACCAGGGGGTATCCGGGAGCCTACAATTCCTCCCCGGTCAACCACAATTAACCTTTACCGTCCCCATCATCGATGACTCTACCGGAGAGCCTAACGAAACCATCAATCTTAGCCTGACCAGCTCTCTCAGTGGCGATAGCTTAGATACAGCGACGCTGACAATTACAGATAATGATGGTGGCGCCCCAGCAATGCAGTCTCAAAATCGCCTCCCTAGGGTTGCCCCAAATGACCAAGGACTCTTGGACAAAGCACATCCCCCCTACCCCCCTTCGGAAGGGGGGGGGATTTTCGTGGAATCTACCTGGGAAGCTACAGCTACCCCAAGTGACTTAGGGGCTGATGTTGCTCCCCTTGTGGCTGTAACACCAGAGCGTGATTTGTCATTGGTCATTGGCAATTTATCATTCGACCCATAGTTTCACAGGAATAAAATCACCTTGTCTTCATTAACATTAATAGTTAGGGTGGGCAGGTTACTGCCCACCCTACTGCTTCATACAAATGAAAAATGACAAATAACCTACGTAGAGGGAATCTCCGAGGGTGGTGGGGTGATAGGGCTAGGGTTCTCTTTTTCCGGTGTCATCTCCGGTTGTGAAAAATCACCCATCCTATCCGAGGCATTAATACAGGCGGTCATGGCCTGGGAAGTGCCCAGGTCGATTTCCTGTTTCAAACCGACAACGCAGGTAGAAAACTGGTCTGGGATCAGACTGCGGCGACAATGGTCAAGAATATTCGGCCCATCACTGGCGTCAGAAAGATTGCCAATATCCACCACACAGGCGGCCATCGCCAGGGGGCGGCGAACCCGACGGCAGGAGGCCAGGGCATCCATTGGGATGATATCAGTCTTGGTGGAGATATCCAGCACACAACTGGCCAGTTCCTGTGGGCGTCGCATCTCGCCGCAGGTGGTAGCCGCCATTGGTGGCGGGACATTCACCTGCATCAGAGCTTCAGCGCAGTTAGCGTAGTCGTTCTTTTTCTCCGCCTTGGCTGAGGTATGAAAAGGCAAAAGGGAAAATGCCAAGGGCAAAAGACAAAAAGCTAAATTTGGGAGTTTGAGTCCTTTCATGGCTATGTCCGTTTGATCACTAATGTTACCGTGCTTTGGTGGGGGCACAGAAGGGTGGGGAAGTTGCTGCCAGACTTTTTCACGCTTTACTCATAGCTCTATTGCCGACGTGGGCTGAGATAGCTTTGAGTATTAACGATGTTGTTTTATAATAGAGAGTCTGGCTGAAATTTTCTGGAAACGAAGAGGAAGCAATATGTCACGGTATCGAGGTCCACGCCTAAGAATTGTTCGCCGTTTGGGTGACTTGCCCGGTTTGACTCGGAAAAATGCGAAACGGGCTTATCCCCCAGGACAGCATGGGCAGGCGCGCAAGAAGCGATCGGAATATGCCATCCGCTTGGAAGAAAAGCAGAAACTGCGTTTCAACTACGGGTTGAGCGAAAGGCAAATGCTGCGCTACGTGCTAAAAGCTCGTCGCACCACTGGTTCTACTGGTCAAATTCTCCTGGAATTGCTGGAGATGCGCCTGGATAACACAGTGTTTCGCATGGGTATGGCTCCCACAATTCCTGCAGCTCGCCAGTTGGTCAACCACGGTCATATCACCGTTAACGGTCGTCCGGTGAATGTCCCCAGCTACAATTGCCGTTCCGGTGATACGATCGCCGTTAGAGACAGGGAAAAATCCCGCAAATTGGTAGAAGCCAACTTGCAGTCTCCCGGTTTGGCTCACCTTCCCAGCCACTTGGAGTTTGACAAAGACAAATTCACGGGCAAGGTGAACGGCAAAATTGAGCGGGAATGGGTTGCCTTGCAAGTGAACGAACTCCTGGTGGTTGAGTATTACTCGCGGCAAGTCTGAGGTTTGTCATTGGTCATTTGTCCCTTGTCCCTTGTCATTTGGAGAAGAAACCGGGTTTCTCAACGAGATGTCTCGTACCCGGACGGAGATTCTCCACAGAAAGCCGGTTTCTGGCGGACAAAGGACAAAGGACTCTTGGACAAATTCTCAGCCACCAATTTGAGACATGGTGCGGTTGTAGGAGCCGGAGAGAGTCCCTGACTCCCGCTGTTTAAAGTTGACTTCTGGTTTAAGGGCGATTAACTGGCGGACTTGTTCCTGTAAAAAGGCAAAATCGACGCCGCTGCGGAGGGCGGTTTTGAGGTCTATTTGCCCGGTTTCGTTGAGCAGACAGGGACGTAACCAGCCATCAGCACTCAGGCGCATCCGGTTGCAGCGATCGCAGAAGCACTCGGACATCTGGGAGATAAACCCCAGAGTCCCCATTGCTCCGGGAATTTGGAATACGTCCGCCGGACCGCTACCTTTAACCGTGGATTCTACTAAACCCCACCGCTCCCGAATCTGTCGCCGCAGTTCGGCGGAAGGCACCCAGCCGCTATTCTCAAATAGTTGATGGTTGCCGATCGGCATAAATTCAATAAACCGCACGTGCCATTTGCGCTCAATGGTCAAACTCGCCAGGTCTAGCACTTCCGAGTCATTCACCCCTGGAATTACCACTACATTCAATTTCAGGGGGTCAAAGCCTACCCTATACGCAGCTAAAATCCCCTCCCAGACCTGCTGCCAACGGCTGCGTCCCTTAGTGCCAATCAGCAAATCATAGGTATCGGGGTTCAGGGAGTCGAGGCTAATGTTAATCCGCCGCAAACCAGCATCATAGAGGTCTTGGGCCATGTTCCCCAGCAAAAAGCCGTTGGTACTCAAGGCGATATCCTCTACCAACGGTATGGCGGCGAGCGATCGCACCAACTCCACCACCCCCGGACGGATCAGCGGTTCCCCACCCGTGAGCCGAAACCGCCGGAACCCCACCGGAATAAACACTTGCCTCACCAGGGTCAGCAGTTCCTCATCCTCGAGCAAATTCTGCTGTAAGATATAGCTCAATTCCGTATCTTCCGGCATGCAATACAGGCACCGAAAGTTACAACGATCGATTAAGCTAATCCGCAGGTAATCGATTTTATTCACCATTTACTCCTTTTGCTTTGGCCAGACATCGCCAAACCCACTCGTCATTTAATCTAACACTCTGGCAAATATTGCCGGGATGCAGTGTTTCCAACCGGTTACGGGGGGGGAGGGACGGGGGGACGGGGGAGAGTCGGCTCTGATCCTTCGGCTCTGAGCGGGCCGCAATAGCTATCAAATACAGCACTTTCCCCCAAAGCATAGAGTAAAATATTCCAGGTAGTTAGATATCATTAATCAGGGGGCTGTCATCCTAGTTGTTGATGTGGCCGGTGGCTCTAGAACTGTTGGGGATGAGTCGCACCTACCATCTACTTGCCTGACCAGAATTATGCCCCCAATTGAGTGATGATTACCCCTGGGTTGTTAACCCACAACTTCACCGCCACAATAACAAGCGCGATTGCCGTTGGGGTGAATTCCCAGATTCCAGATGCACTTGTAACAATAAACATTACCACATCGACAAAGGCTCAGATTTTCCACGCGAAAACGGGTGCCGCAGTAGCTGCAATGGTCCCGCTGGTTAAGCATTTGGTCAATCTTATTCATGCCTACTGCTAATTTACTGGCAGCTACGAATTCGGCCAGATTCTCGCTGTAGCCCTCCTTCTTGGCCCCATCGCTCCCCACCCAGCATATGGCGTGCAATGTTGCCCAGGGATTCAGCAGCATTTTTTGGTCGCGCCGCCGATCGATCCAATCCTTAGCTTCTGCTTCGATTTGTTCTTTAACTGATGTCATATCTAGCTCCAATTTCTATCTAATTAAAAATTCTTATCTATCCCTTCCTTTTGCTCCTATTATATGTGATGGTCAAGCCAATTTCACCTGAAATCAGAATTGACTGATAATTAACAAATCCGGCTTTTCCTCTAGGTATAATTCGCTAGATGATTTAGCATCCCTGGACATCAATTTAAGCATTATCCCCTCACCCCCTAGTCTCTTTTGTCCATCCCAGGGAGACGGGTTTTCCCATTCCCGATCGAAATTGCCATACAATAATCCCTTTAAGGCGGGGTGGCGTCTGGGACTGTGGTCCCCTCTCTCCTGTCGTGCCTAACTTCATCCAAATTAACCCGATATCTCAAATGCTCAATGAAATCTTGCCTTTTCAAGTATCTTTAGACCCCAGTGCCATTGCTGGCGCCTGTTTGTGGTCCTTGGCTTTATATTTGGGATTCTTTCCCGTGAGTGAGTGGGTGACAGAGCAGCTAAACCGCTGGTTTAACTTTGCGGAGCGCTCTTTGTACACTTCTGCGGCGGAATTTGAAAGAACCCGCAAAGGCAGGGAAGCCCAAAATGCTTTTTATGCCTCGGTGTTTAGCATTGTGCCTTTTTTAGCCGTGGGTAGTTTGTGCAATTATGGTTTGGAATGGAGCCTGGGTAATAGCTGGTCTATCAGTGTGGGAATTATTGCCTGCATTACCTGTGGCATTTATGAGTTAGGACGCCGTGATGGTCAGTCTTAGGCTATTTTGGGCTAAAGCCCAACTAAGAACCGAGGGCTAAAGCCCAACTACAAACCTTTGGCGACTAATTGGGCGATTTTGGCGGCGGCTCCGGGTTCGCCGCGTAGCTGGCGCAGGCTCGATCGCATCGCTGCCAACCGCTCCGGCTGCGCCAGTAATTCTAATGCTAAAAGCGCCACTGCGTCGGGCGATAGTTCCCCCACCAACTCGGGCACTATTTCCTGGTTTGCCCAAATATTTGGCCATGCAAATAACCGCTTTTGCCGCAATACTAGCCAGTTAATAGTTTTGGCAAAACCAGACCCCACTAAGGGCAAATTCGCCAATAACCCCGGTATGCCATCCCAAGCGCGCATGGCATCTAATTGTTGTGTGGGCAGTAATACTATCATGGGCACTGCTAAAGAACCCAATTCGGCGGTATTGGCGCCTACGGTGGTGAGACAAAGGCGACATTGGGAGAGTAAACCATAGGCGGGGGTTTCTGTCCAAATTTGCACCCGCAGTCCTGACGAAATTTCTAGGAAATACGAGTTATCCTGTTCTCTAATTAATTTGGCGCCAGTGCCTCCGAGCTGGGCAATGAGGGGGTTTTTACTCTCGTCGGCAAAATTGGCCAGGGTTTGCAGTTCTAAGGTGGGAGCCAGGGGGATGGCGAAGCGGGTTTGGGGGCGCTGTGCGTGGATGAGTGAAGCCACTGCTAGAGTCAAGGGCACACCCTGGGCTAATTTCGCTGGTTTAGAACCGGGCAGTAACCCAATCAATTCTCCGGAAATACCTCGATTTTGCCACTCATAAGCGGCGACTTCCGCCATTAAATCCCCCACCACGGTGAATTTATCGCCGTATTTGGCGGGACCGGGGGGGATAAGAGCTGGTTTCATTACGGCAAAGCAGTCAATTAAACTTTGCCAGCGAGCCTCCCATTCGGCATAAACTATAGTGCGGTATCCCAGGCGTTTGCCGATAATGGCGGTAAAAAACTGGTCGCCGCCAAGGAAAATTACGGCGCCTTTGCGTCGCCAGTCCCAGTTAGCGGCGGTTTGGCCCCAGAGGAGAAATGGCCAGAAATGCTCGGGTTCTTGTACCCGATCGACTTCGGGATAACTACGGGCGATCGTCCCTTCCCTTCCGGTAGCGTGGGGACAGGGACACAAAACCACTGATATCCTGACTTGGGCGCCATTACCATCCTCCCCCAGGTGTTGTCGCAGTTGTTGTACCACCGGACGCACCCAAGTCACCACCTCTCCCGGCCCGTTGGACAGGATTACAATATCAATTTGTTGTTTGTCGTTTGTCATTTGTCCTTTGTCCTTTGTCCTTTGTCATTTGTCCCTGGTCATTTGTCTTCACAAAGGACAAACGACAAGTGACAGTATAAAATAGGAGTTCAGAAAATGACAGAATTAATCGATGCTGTAAAACAGGGCGATATCACCAAAGTTACCGCCATACTTGATGCTGGCGCTGACCCCAACACCGCCGCAGAAGATAGTACAACAGTATTGATTTTCAGCGCCGAAGCTGGACAGGCAGATATTGTGGCCAAGCTGCTGGCTGCTGGTGCGGATGTGAATCTATGTGATGAGGACGGCTGGACACCTTTAATGGGTGCTGCTGCTGCTGGTCATGCGGGTGTTGTTAAGGACTTGCTGGCTGCTGGTGCTGATGTGAATCCCAAAACGAGCTTCGGTTTGACAGCTTTGATGGCTGCTGCTGGTGGTGGACATCAGGAAGTTGTGACCATTCTCCTCAACAGTGGTGCTGATTTCACCGCCAAAGATAATAATAACTGGACGGCCTTGATTTGGGCTGCCCAAGAAGGGCATAAACAGGTGATGGAATTGCTCAAACAAGCGCGAGACCAGGGTAAATCGTTGAGTGAACGACAGATTTAACCCAAAATATGAATCAAGGAATGATAATGATATAGTCAATTCAATTAAGTTTAATTGAATTGACTATACCTGCTGCTGCTTGTACGGAGCCGAAGGTACAATGACTAATGACTCTGTAGGATAAAGCCTCTAATCATAAATCATTGGTTCCCATAAAGATTATTGGGCGGCGGTTAATTTCGCTAACAGGTCTGTCCATCGGACACCTTCCAAATTGGGGAGAACTACTTGAGCGGCTCCTACCCGCTCCACGGGTCCGAGTCCTACTGCCAGCATCCCCGCTGCTAGAGCGGCTTCAATACCGGAGGCAGCATCTTCTACCACAACGCATTCCACAGGGGAAAGTCCCAATTGCTCGGCGGCGTGGAGGAACAGATCGGGAGCCGGTTTAGAACGATCGACGGTGTTACCGTCAGCGATCGCATGCACCAAGTGGGCAATATTGAGGCGATCGATGACCATCCTGGCATTTTTGCTCGCCGAGCCGATCGCCACCTTAATTCCCCCTACGTGCAGCTCTTCCAAGAGTTGGTCTGCCCCACTTAGTAAATGTTCGGGTCCGATTTGCTGCAACAGCTCCACATAATAGCGGTTTTTCCGCTCCATAATTTCCATCATCTTGGCTTCTGGGAGGACTTTTCCCCCCAACATCTGCAGCAAAGAATCCCGACGGGACAGACCTCGCATAGCTTCATTCGCCTTGCGGTCAAAAGGAATGTCCTCTTCATCCGCCACCCGCTGCCAACCTTGGTAGTGGAATTCCGCCGTATCTGTCAGCACCCCATCCAAATCAAAAATGACTCCCCGGATCCCTGGCGTCATGGGTGTGGCGGGTATCGCCACCGTTGGGGCAGAAAAATCAAACTCGTAGCTCTGACCGCGCCATTTTATCTTATACTTTAGCCGCGTCCAGCCCGGGGGTAAGTGCGCTTTTGCCGTCGGGTGGCTCTCCTGGTCATCGGGCAACTTTAAACCGCCAAAACCAAACACCATTGCCTGCCAAACACCACCAGCAGAAGCCGCATGAATACCATCAGCCGCATTCATCCGCACATCTTCTAAGTCAACCATCGCCGCTCGCATAAAATGTTCGTAGGCGGCGGCGGGTTGCTCTAAGTCGCAAGCCAAAATCCCATGTATGGCTGGACCGAGACTAGAGCCATAGGTGTGGTCTGTGCGTGGCGCATAATAATCCCAGTTTTTGGCTAAGATTTTTTCGTCCCAGTTCAGCCTTTGTCCTCCACCGGGGGAACCGATACTCCGCAGGAGGTACAGGAGCATCAACACGTCTGGCTGTTTGAGGACTTGGCGTTTATTGGCGCCTTCGATGCCCAAAATTGCCTGCATAGAGCGGCTGCGGGGCTCGTAGTCGGCTAAATTGATATCTTCAAGAGCGAAGAAACCCTCGCACTGCTCCACTAAACCAGTTTGCGGGTCGTACAGTACCCACAGGCGGCGAGCGATATCTGCCCAACGGTGGCGTCGGTCTTCTTTCAGGTCTAGTTTGGCTTCCAGCTCTTCGAGCCTTTCTGGGTGGAAGGTTTCCAGCCATTGCCACACTGCTAAGGCTGTTTCCAGGTGCCACTGCACCATCCGGTTGGTAAAGGTGTTGTTATCTACCCGCTCGTGGTATTCATCTGGTCCGATGACGCTGCGAATCTCATACCGTTCGCGCTTCCCGTTCCACTCCACGCGGGTGCCCCAGAAAATGGCGGTATCGAGGATGATTTCGGCGCCATAGTTGCGCATCCATTGGTCATCGCCGGTGGCTCGCCAGTATTGCCACACGCCATAGGCGACATCGGTGGTGATATGTAGTTCGCGATCGCCACACCAAATTCTAATCGGGTCCGCATCGGGATCCGTTGCCAGAATCCATCGAGGCGTCACCTCATCCCCAGTAGTGGCACTTTCCCAGGCAATAGCCGCTCCCGGATAGCCGCTAGCTTGCGCCTTGCGCCGACTTCCGGGCAGGGTATGATAACGGTAACTCAACAAATTGCGCGCTATCTGTGGTTGGGTGAGGGTAAACAGAGGCAGGATAAATATTTCCGTATCCCAGAAAATGTGACCCTTGTAGGCAAAACCGGAGAGACTTTTCGCCGGAATGCTCACCCGATCGTCCTGAGTGGGAGCGCTGATCAGCAGTTGAAACAAGTTGTGGCGTACCGCCAGTTGGGCTCGGATATCCCCTTCGATCGTAATATCGCAGTCTTCCCAAACAGTCGCCCAAGCCTCTTCGTGCGCCGCCCGCAAAACCTGGTAGTCTGGCAGTTGCGCCAAGTGCTGCTGGGCCGCCATTGCTGGTTTCTGCGTTTCCCGACTGGTAAAAACCGCCACTACCTTTTCCAAGGTCACAGTTTGTCCCGAACGAGCCGAAAAAGTAGTCGCCAAAGTGGGATAGCCTTCGCACCCCTTCAGCTCCATTTCTGGCGACTCGGCCCCGCGCACCTGCATCCCGATCGCCATCCCCAGTTCAATGCGGGTTTCCCGAGTGCGCTGGTGTAGCCAAACTCCCTGGGGTTGACCATTCTCACCGCCAATATCTCCCTGGTTCACCCATTCCCAGTGCATCACGCCTTGGTTTTCGGGATAACCGTTGATGCTCGACTGTACCTCAATCACGCCTTGGAAATTGAGCGGCGTTAGCGCCACCATCAGCGCGGCGACATGTTCATCGGCTTTGCTGACAAACCGCTGGAAGTGCAAATCAATCATATGGCCAGCGGGACTACGCCACCGCACCTGGCGCGAGAGCAAACCCCGGCGCAGGTCAAGTTGCCGATCGTAGTTGAGAACCTCCCCGAAGTCCAAGCGGAACTTTTCCCCATTCACCAATAAGGTAGTAGCGAGCCAGTCCGGGCAGTTAACCAGCTCTGTATAAACCACCGGTACGTCATCATAGACGCCATTGATAAAAGTCGCCGCCCAAGCTCCGGGATAGCCTTCTTCAAAGCTACCCCGAGTACAGAGGTAGCCATTGCCAATAGTAAACACCGTTTCTTTGTGGTGTTGGGTGCGATCGGTGGGCGCCCCTCCGGGGTGGCGGGTGTGAAACTCAGTCTCAGTCAGGAGCCAATCCTGATAGATAAAAGGGTGAGGAGGAACTTTTGCATCCATTGCTGCTGGTGCCGTTTACGGGATGTTGTGGGTATATGTCCTAATCATTCAGGATTTTGGTGTGGGATATCAGGAGAAAACTCCTATTCTTCCAATTTGATGGACTCGGTAAAAAATCCTGTCAACCGGTGGCCATCAGCGCTTTTAAAGCCACTATTTATTCAATCACATAACTTTTGGGCAATAGCCATATTTCAGATTTTTGGCCAATTCTGGACTGGTCAGCGCTCCCCATGTTGCTCCAGGAGTTTTTCAGAACGGGGTTTATAGATTAAGTAAAACAACGCTTCTAAATACCGCAATAATGGTTCCCGGTTCGCTGATGCCCCATAGTTCCAGAAACTGTAAACTTTCCCTAGTAACAGCAATTGTTTACTATGCAGTTTCCAGTTATATTTATCTTGCACTAATTGCACCCCCCGCTGGGAAATTGCTTGCCAGTATTCCGGCTCTACTTCGCATTTGGAGATAAACGAGAGGATTTTTGCCGCCGTCTCCTCCAAGTCCGTCGGGTTGATGGTAAACCCATTATCTCCATCTTGGATGGTTTCCGCCGGTCCGCCAAATTGGGTCACAAACACTGGTAAACCAGACACCATCGCTTCGATAATCGTCATGCCAAAGGATTCAAACCGCGCTGGGTGGACATAAATGCCTCCACGAGCCGCAATGCAGCGATAAACACCACCAGTATCCGGGGTGTTTAGGCGCATTCCTATCCAGCGCACTTTCCCTTTTAAATTATATTCTGCTAAGATGCCATGTAACTTTTCAATTTCCCCCTTTTCTTCCTCGCTGGTGCTATCTTCGGGCCGCACTTTACCCGCCACTAAAATTAAATTACACTTTTCCTGAAGCTGGGGACTCCGCCCAAAGCATTCTACTAAACCAGTTAGATTTTTCACTGGTATCAGGGGGGCTATGGAAAAAATGGGGCGCAAATTGGGTTGTTCTAGATGTCCAATAATCTGCGGGTCTTCTTTGGTAAAGAGGAGAGCGGCGATATGTGCCTTTTCTTCATCAGTAGCTGCATCGCGATCGTAGGGAAAGAAAATTTTCTCATTCACTCCCGGCGGCATGACGTTAAACTTGGGACTAAAGAGTTCAATCCCGTTCAGTACGTGATATAGTTCCGGCATAGTGAAAAATTGGTAAGATTCGTAATGTCCTACGCTATCGGGCGTCCCCACAATTTCTTGATAGGTACTGGTCAAGATAAAATCTGCCCCATTCATGGCAATTAAATCCGCCGTGAATTGCAGGGAAAATTTGTGGACTTCTTCCAGGTCTTGCCAGTACAGATTACTAAATAGATGCCGGGGTTTTTCCAGCACGTGGGCAATGCTCCCGTAGGGAATGTGAAAAATTCTAGACAGCAGGAATGCCACTAAGTTGCCGTCGGAATAGTTGCCCAGCATTAAATCTGGGTTGCCCTGGAATGCCTCAATGAGGATGGCTTCGGCGTCGATGGCAAAGGTTTCTAAATAAGGCCAAATTTCGGTTTTAGAAATCCAATTTTGGGTGATATTAGGATTAAATTCTCTGAAAGGCACCCGCAAAATCCAGGCATTTTCTGCCTCGGCGATTTTTTCTAGAGGTTCGTGGGCGGTGGTTTCGTCGCTGTTGGGGATCAGTCTGGTCAAAACGATGACTTTTGGCTGAATGCCAAATTGGTCGAGTCCGGCGAGTTTTATATCTTCTTGTAGTCGGTTTTCTAGGGCGATCGCTTGGTTGAGGACATACACGACCTGACCGCTGGTATCGGGACGCCCTAATACTCCTTTTTGTCCTACCCAACCGTGGACGGAGACGAGGACGGCGCGAAATATGAGGGGAATATGGCTGATGAAGGCTTCTAAAACTGCTGGGTCTGGAGCATCAATTAGTTTATCGAGAAATTCTAGAACCGTGCGCACCCGACCGGCATTTTTACCCCAACCGGGTTCAAAACCTAGCAGTTGCAGTTGGGTGTGAAAGTTTTGGTAAGGTTCGTCTGGGGGGAGGTTGGCAACTATTTTTAACGCCTGTGGTAGCTGCTGGGATAGTTGGCTAATGGAATTAATTTTTTCACTGAGTAATAGGCTAGTTGTGTTATGCTGGTGTTGGTGCAAAAAGCCGAGAAGCACCTCTAACCAATGCTGGGGTTCTTGAAACAGCTTGCTGGCTAAATGGCGGTTGAGAAACTCCAAACCGTTGCCCACGTTTCTGGGGTCTTTGATGGTGGGAAAATATCGGGAAAAAGACCCAAAATCGATTTCTAGGAGCCTACCTTTGGCGGGAAAGTAGGGGCGGTTGACGATCCGATCGCGCAACGCCAGCAGCTCGCCTACTGGTATCGCCTTCAGTTCTGTGAGGTCTGACCCCATCCGCCAGATTTCTTGGCTCCCCATTCTCGGTCGGATCACCCACCAGCTTTGTGCTGCTTCCAAGATGATTTCATGGGTATAGTGGATCAGTTCTCCCAAACATGAGGATTTGTAAAAGTAAGCGGGCTTATCTTGTTTAGTGCAGTATTCGGCAAAAAAATGTAAAATTTGATTACGGAGAAAATACCCATCTCCCGAACTGGTTAAGTAACCGGTTAATTGCTGTAAGTCCGCTTTCTCTTCGCTGCTCAATACCGCTTTGATTAGTTCACTCATAATTATTTCGTTTTTGAATTTTTAGTTTTTTAGTAAGTGATCCTTTTGGGAATTTTTTTCATTCGGATATATAGCAGATTCCATGTGGCACCCTTTATGGGTATGCGTTGCAGTAGGTGTAGGGGCGAAGCATTCGCTAATCAACCTCTATGAGCAACCGAAAAGTTATCGGTGCGAATGCTTCGCCCTCTCACTGCTGGAGAATCATTCGGGGCCGGCTTTAGCCCTCTTGATTATGTTTGTAGTAGGGCTTTAGCCCTCTTGATTGGCGTTTGGTGCTAAAACTCGTTGGCTTAAAGTTGAGTTTTATTCAGGCGGGAAATTTTCGGGAGGATTTGACTCCCTAAAGAGTAGGGTAATTCTTGGCGACAGCCAGTGCAAAACCAGAAAATTTCTCCCTTGCGAGCATGGCGCAATAGTAAATTGCCGCAGCAAAAACAAGAATTATCACGCATAGTTTATACCGTTTACATTTTGATGGGCAATAGGGGCAAGTTTGGGAACTGTATCCCCTCCCTGGCTCTCCCAACTGGGAAGAGGGGGGAGGGTATTGATTAAGCGACTAGCTGGTGACTGTGCATGTGACCATTGCGCTGGCTCATGGTGGCTTTTATCACTTCTGCATAGGCGGCTTCGTATCCCTCCACCATTGTGGCAACGCTGAAGTGCGCCATCACACGATCGCGGCAGGCTTGGCGGTTCAATTTCACAGCAGCAGGAATAGCAGCGATGATTTCTTCAATGGTGTTGCAGATAAAACCGGTTTCGCCGTGGGCAATTACTTCTGGGACAGAACCCATATTCATCCCGATAACTGGGGTGCCGGTACTCATGGATTCAATCATCACTAAACCAAACGGTTCTCGCCAGGTGATGGGGAAGAGTGTCACTGCTGCATTGCCGATTAATTCCACTTTCTGATCGTGGTCTATTTCCCCTAAGTATTCTATTTGGTTGCCGTCGATTAAAGGTTTAATTTCGCCTTGGTAAAATTTCCGATCGACCGGATCGATTTTTCCGGCAATTTTCAGGTGCCACCCGGTAGCGCGAGCAATGGCGATCGCGTGCTGAATCCCCTTCTCTGGGGATAACCTGCCCAAAAATGCTAGGTAGGGCCGATTTTGCGGTTTCGGGAAAAAGGGATAATTATTCATGTCAATCCCATTATACACCGTGTCCACATAATTAATTTCCCACTCCGGTTCTCTCTGGGCATCGCTGATGCTGATATAATTTTGTTTCCGATAACGCTTATACAGCTTACGCCCGTCTGGGGAAAATGTGCCGTGAATCGTATGTATTACTGGCGTCTGGATTACCTCTGCCCAAGGAAGCGCCGAATATCCCGTGTGAAAGTGAATTAAATCGAACTCGTCTGATAGTTCTACAACCCGCTGCAATTGTAGCATCTCATACACACCGGGCTCGCGGATGTTGCTGTTAAGGCGAATTGCTTGGCTGACTACAGATTCCAAGCGGGCTAAGGTTTGAGAATCCCCAGAAGCAAACAGAGTTACCTCGTGACCGCGCCGGACTAATTCATCACTCAACAGACCGACAACCAATTCTATTCCGCCATATCCTGGTGGGGGCACTCGCTCCCACAGGGGTGCAATTTGAGCAATTTTCATCAAATTTTTCTCCTTTAAAGTAAATGCAATCCTTGCTGGCGAAATTTTCTGGATTTATCGGGATGTGTTACCAGAGCTTTTTTTGATTTTTGCTTGTCTAATAGTTGCGGTAATTGCCTTACACCACTAAAGTATAAGGCATAAATATGAACATTTGGTAAAGAAATTAGGTGATAATTGGTGAAGAACTGATTTTTGTTGATTTATCTCAGTTTCAGGCGGGAGATTTGACCCGCTATCTATTCAAAGCGTTGGGGTTCCGTACTATGATATTTAGATAATTTGGCTGGGCAATACTTAGCTCGCCTAGGAGCTGCCCGTAGGCACTTATGCTCTGGATATTGGCTCGCACCGCGCCCGATGGAGGGCACGGCGTGATTAAGATTTTTGGTGAAAGCGAGAGATTGATGTATGTCGGCTCCGACAAATCCAATTCCGGCAAATTGGCAAAAATTCAGGGGAAAAATTCTGGCAAATCGGAAAAATTTATCTGGTGATTTCAGACCCAGGGTGGGCATTGCTGGGCTCAAATGCCCTTGTCGATCGAACCGTGCTGATTATCGGTACTGCCCCCCCCACCGTACCAGTTATCTCCTTAAGTGCAACAATACCTTCCCCAAAATCCTCAGCATCGAGGACAGGGCATTGCTTTGTCCTGAGTATTGGCAGCAAAGGGTGATTTGGAATAAGCCATTATACCACAAGTGTTAATTTATGTAAATATGTTGTATAAGTAATTTTTTCAATATCTGTAAAAATTTGTGAAGATGGGGCCGGGTTTTTTATCGAATTGTGTCAAATAATGGCAAAATCGCCATTGGTTAAGCGTTTTCTGGTAAAAAAACTTATTAGAGCCAATCTCAAGAGAAGAGAACACGGAGCTAAAAGGAGCCAAAGCGCATGTTCACCCACGTTAAGCCCACCATTCGACATATAGCCCCGGATGACTTGCGGGGTCGATCGCTTCTCAAGGTGGTCTATGTGGTGCTAGAAGCCCAGTATCAGAGCGCCTTATCGGAAGCTGTTCGTACCATAAACCGGGAAAATGAGAATATCGCCATTGAAATCAGCGGTTATTTGATTGAGGAACTGAGGGACCCTCAAAACTGCGAAGACTTCCAGCGCGATGTGGCAAATGCCAACATCTTTATCGCTTCCCTCATCTTCATCGAAGACCTCGCCCAAAAGGTGGTGGAAGCTGTGCAACCCCACCGGGATAACCTGGATGTGGCGGTAGTCTTCCCCTCGATGCCCGAGGTGATGCGCCTGAATAAAATGGGTAGCTTTTCCCTGGCCCAGTTGGGACAGTCTAAGAGCGCCATAGCACAATTTATGCGCAAGCGCAAGGAAAAATCTGGCGGCTCTTTCCAAGATGGGATGCTCAAGCTGCTGCAAACTCTGCCTAAAGTCCTGAAATATCTCCCCATCGACAAGGCCCAGGATGCGCGCAACTTCATGCTCAGCTTCCAATATTGGCTGGGTGGTTCGCCGGAAAACTTGCAAAACTTCCTGCTGATGTTGGCGGCGAAGTATGTGTTTAAAGATGAAAACAACCGCAAAGGCACCGAAGTGCAATTCGCCGAGCCGGTGGTTTACCCGGATATGGGCATCTGGCACCCCTTGGCTCCGAAAATGTTTGAAAATGCCCGGGATTATCTCACTTGGTATAATAGTCGTGATGATATTTCCGATGACCTGAAAGACCCGCTAGCTACTTGTATCGGCTTGGTTTTGCAGCGGACTCACTTAGTGACTGGTGATGATGCTCACTATGTGGCAATGGTGCAAGAATTGGAGGCGATGGGGGCGCGTCCGATCGCGGTGTTTAATGGCGGTTTGGATTTTTCTAAGCCAGTAGATGAATATTTCTGGGATGTGAGCGCTAAAGGTGTAGAACCTTTACCCTTGGTGGATGCGGTGGTGTCTTTAACTGGTTTTGCTCTGGTGGGCGGACCGGCTCGCCAGGACCATCCCAAGGCCATTGATTCCTTGAAACGCCTCAACCGTCCTTATATGGTGGCTTTGCCTCTGGTGTTCCAAACTACGGAGGAATGGCAGGATAGTGATTTGGGTTTACACCCAATTCAAGTAGCATTGCAGATTGCAATTCCAGAACTGGATGGGGCGATCGAGCCTATCATCGTTTCGGGACGGGATGGCGCCACGGGTAAAGCCATTGCTCTGCAAGACCGGGTAGAGGCGATCGCCACTCGCGCCATCAAATGGGCCAACCTCCGCCGCCAACCCAAACTCGATAAGAAAATCGCTATAACCGTCTTCAGCTTCCCCCCAGACAAAGGCAACGTGGGGACCGCCGCCTATTTGAACGTCTTTGGCAGCATCTTTGAAGTGATGAAAGCACTCAAAGGCAACGGCTATGACATCCCAGATTTACCCGAGTCCGCCGAAAAGCTGATGGAAGAAGTCATCCACGACGCACAGGCGCAATACGCCAGTCCGGAGCTGAATATCGCTTACCGGATGTCCGTGGAAGAGTACGAACGCCTCACCCCCTACTCGGAACGCCTCCACGAAAACTGGGGACCACCTCCGGGACACCTGAACAGCGACGGCCAAAACCTGTTAATTTACGGCAAATCTTTTGGCAACCTGTTTATCGGCGTGCAGCCGACTTTCGGCTATGAAGGCGACCCGATGCGGCTGCTGTTTAGCCGTTCCGCCAGTCCGCACCACGGTTTCGCCGCCTACTACACCTATTTAGAACATATCTGGGGTGCTGATGCAGTGCTGCACTTCGGGACTCACGGCTCTTTGGAATTTATGCCGGGTAAACAAATGGGCATGTCTGGGGACTGTTATCCCGATAACTTAATCGGCAATATCCCCAATATCTATTACTACGCGGCAAATAACCCCTCGGAGGCCACGATCGCCAAACGCCGGAGTTATGCTGCTACTATCAGCTATCTAACACCACCGGCGGAAAATGCAGGTTTATATAAGGGTTTGCAAGAACTCAGCGAGTTAATTGGCTCTTATCAAACTCTCAAAGATAGTGGGCGCGGTGTTCCCATTGTCAGCACCATCATTGAAAAATGCCGTCAGGTCAATTTAGATAAAGATATTGCCCTACCCGAACAAGATGCTGCAGAACTCACAGCCGAGGAACGGGATAATTTAGTCGGTTTGGTTTACCGCAAGCTGATGGAAATCGAATCTCGCTTGCTGCCTTGCGGGTTGCATGTGATTGGTAAGCCACCATCGGCGGAAGAAGCGATCGCTACTTTGGTGAATATCGCCAGTTTGGACCGGGAAGAAGAGGGTATCCTCAGCTTACAGCGGATTATTGCCAACAGTATTGGGCGCAATATTGAGGAGATTTACAGCAATAGCGATCGGGGCATCCTCACCGATGTGGACCTGTTGCAACAAATCACCCTGGCTGTCCGCGCCGCCGTCGCCGCTCTCGTTAAAGAGCAAACCGACGCTGAGGGCCGGGTATCCCTGGTTTCTAAGCTGAATTTCTTCAATATGGGCAAAAAAGAACCCTGGATCGTGGCTCTGCACGAACATGGGTTCACCAAAGTTGACCCCGAACCCATCAAACCTCTGTTTGAGTATCTGGAATTCTGCTTGCAGCAAGTCTGCGCCGATAACGAACTGGGGGCATTATTGCGCGCCTTTGAAGGCGAATACATTCTCCCCGGTCCCGGTGGCGACCCCATCCGCAACCCGGATGTGTTGCCCACAGGGAAAAATATGCACGCTCTGGACCCCCAATCGATTCCCACGGCGGCGGCGGTGAAATCGGCAAAAGTGGTGGTCGATCGGCTTTTGGAGCGGCAACGTTTGGACAACGGGGGCAAATATCCCGAGACGATCGCCTGCGTCCTCTGGGGCACCGACAACATCAAAACCTACGGCGAATCCCTCGCCCAAATCATGTGGATGGTCGGCGCCAAACCCGTCCCCGACGCCTTGGGCCGCGTCAACAAACTAGAACTCATCCCCCTAGAAGAACTAGGACGGCCCCGCATCGACGTAGTAATCAACTGCTCCGGCGTCTTCCGCGACCTGTTCATCAACCAAATGAACCTCCTCGACAAAGCCGTGAAAATGGCCGCCGAAGCCAACGAACCCCTAGAAATGAACTACGTCCGCAAACACGCCCTCAAACAAGCCGAAGAAATGGGCATCAACCTGCGGCAAGCCGCCACCCGCGTTTTCTCCAACGCCAGCGGCTCCTACTCTTCCAACGTCAACCTCGCCGTAGAAAACAGCACCTGGGAAAGCGAATCAGAACTACAAGAAATGTATCTGACCCGCAAATCCTTTGCTTTCTCCTCCGATAACCCCGGTAGCTTTGCCGAAAGTCGTCAGATTTTTGAATCCACCCTCAAAACCGCCGAGGTCACATTCCAAAACCTCGACTCTTCGGAAATCAGCCTCACCGACGTATCCCACTACTACGACTCCGACCCCACCAAGGTAATTTCCAGCCTGCGTGGTGATGGCAAAACCCCTGCCTCTTACATGGCAGACACCACCACCGCTAACGCCCAAATTCGCACCCTCGCCGAAACCGTGCGTTTAGATTCCCGCACCAAACTACTTAATCCCAAGTGGTATGAAGGAATGCTCGCCCAAGGTTATGAAGGCGTCCGCGAAGTGTCCAAGCGTCTGGTGAATACGATCGGCTGGTCAGCCACCGCCGGAGCCGTGGATAACTGGGTTTATGAAGAAACCAACGAAACCTTTATGAAGGATCCAGAAATGCAGCAACGTCTGCTGAACCTGAATCCCAACTCCTTCCGCAAAATGGTCGCCAGTTTATTAGAAGCCAACGGACGCGGCTACTGGGAAACCAGCGAAGAAAACTTAGACCGTTTGCGTCAGTTGTACCAAGAAGTTGAAGACCGCATCGAAGGCATAGAATAGAATCTCCAGCGGCTCGGTTTTCTCCAAAATATGTAAATACAAACGTAGGGGCACGGCATCGCCGTGCCCTTTCTTTTTGTGGTTTTCGTTCTACCTTGACAGTGATATCAGTTTGTGATATCATAAGCAGTAGATAACGAAACGAAGAAGGTTTGTAGTTGGGCTTCAGCCCAATCCGGAGGGCTAAAGCCCAACTACGAACGGGAACAGATTTTAGGGAGGAACGGCATATTGACAAATCACTGTAATCTATGGCTAAACTGGGTTTCTGCCTTCGATTCGCAGGCGATCCGGCGTGGGATGCCTTCGAGCTTATCCCCGATCTGGAGTTACAACCCGGTTCATATATGAATAAAAATCTATGGATCTAAATAATAAGCAACGTAAAACTTTAGAGTTAATTTTTACCGACCCTGTGCCCGCCAATATCAATTGGCAGGATATTGAAAGTCTATTTATAGCCCTAGGAGCGACGATCGACCAAGGTAAAGGCTCGAAAATTTCGGTGACATTAAATGATGTGATATCTATTTTTCACAGACCCCATCCTCAAAAAGAGACGGATAAAGGTGCAGTGAAATCAGTGAGAAAATTTTTCCAAACCGCAGGTATTGAACCGTGATAGTTTAACCCAATAACGGGGCGTTGAACAATAACGCCCCAAAGTTCTAAAAATTCATTTGAATTAATTCAGTCAAATTTATTCAGCCATATTGATTAGCCATGTTCACTTACAAAGGTTACACCGGTCAAGTTGAAGTAGATGTAGAAGCGGGGATTTTATTCGGGGAAGTATTGGATATTTATGATGTGGTCACATTCAAAGGAATAACTGTTGAAGAAGCTCGCCTAGACTTTGAAGATTCCGTGGATTTTTATTTAGAAATATGCCAAAAAAAAGGGCGAGAACCAGATAAACCATTTTCTGGCAAACTTCTATATCGCACTAATTCAGATACCCACCGCAAAATTTTTATTGCTGCCAAAAAAGCCGGTAAAAGCATCAACGCCTGGATGGATGAAGTGTTGCGGGAGGCGGCGGATAAGTCCATCAATACTAAACAAAAACCGGGCAAGGCAGAAGAAAAACCCACTGCTGACAGTGCAGAAGAACAACCCACTGCTGACAGTGTTGAAGAAAAACCCAGTGCTGACAGTGCAGAAGAAAAACCCACTGCTGAAGAAACCAAGGTTCTCGTAGAGGCATCTAAGGTGTAGAATAAAGTTATACCACAAATAAAAAGGGGCAATTGGTCAATTGTCCCTTTTCAAAAATTAATGTCAACCAATGAGGGGGATGAGATGCAGCCTACCTATATTCTCTATCACGGGAACTGTTATGATGGTTTTGGCGCGGCTTGGGCGGCGTGGAAGGCTTTGGGGGATAAGGCCCAGTATATTGGCGTCAACTACGGAGAACCTCAGCCGGAAATCCCCGACAATGCGGCGGTTTTTATTGTAGATTTCTCCTATCCCAGAGATGTGCTGCTACAGCTAAGGGAGCGATCGAGTAGCCTGCTGGTACTGGACCACCACAAAACTGCCCAAGAAGATTTGCGGGGATTGGATTTTGCCGTGTTTGATATGCAGAAGTCCGGGGCAATGCTGGCGTGGGAGTTTTGGCACCCAGACGAACCGATACCGGACCTGATTTCTTATATCCAAGATAGAGATTTATGGCAGTTTGAGTTGCCCGAGAGTCGAGAAGTGTTTGTGGCTCTGACTTCCTATCCGATGGAGTTTGAAATCTGGGATAGTCTGGATGTGGGGTTTTTAAAAACCGAAGGGGAGCCGATTTTGCGGTTTCAGCAGCAAACGGTGAGGAGTATTTGCCGTAATGCGTTTTATCGGGATATTGGCGGCTATACGGTGCCTGTAGTGAATGCTACGGCGTTTTTTTCCGATGTGGCTCACGAACTTTGCTGCCGCTATCCAGAGGCGCTGTTTACGGCTTATTATTATGACCGCAAAGATGGGAAAAGGCAATGGGGTTTGCGCTCTGAGGGTGATTTTGATGTGAGTGTAGTAGCGAAAAAAATGGGGGGCGGCGGTCATCGCAATGCTGCCGGTTTTGTAGAAGAATAAACAGATATTTGTCCTTTGTCCTTTGACAAGGGGGCTGTGCTGCTTAGTTTGTCTCTATCTTACCAGATAATTAGCCACAATGCACCCACAACTAGCCGAGGCTCCGCATAACTTGGCGAAAGGCACGATCGCCTCTTGACCCCGCAAAAGAAACCGGGTTTCTGCGATAATTTTGGTCTAGTCACAGAGATTTTGCTAGAAACCCGGTTTCTGGTCCATAAGCTGACGGGGTGACAACCACCTCAAAAGCCTGATAGAATCAAGGACATAGCCCTCAGACCCCGCTGAAAAAATGGGAGCTTATTCCTTCTAATTCGCATTAATTCTGTGATAATTTTTTGACAAAACTCAAGGCCGAGTAC
>DVDU01000059.1 GCA_015296065.1 Oscillatoriaceae cyanobacterium M33_DOE_052
ACTACGAGCCTTGAGGGCTAAAGCCCTACTACGAACCTTTTTTAAGAGGGCTGAAGCCCAACTACGAACCTTTTTTAAGAGGGCTGAAGGAGGGTGCTACGAACCTTTTTTAAGAGGGCTGAAGCCCAACTACGAACCTTTTTTAAGAGGGCTGAAGCCCAACTACGAACCTTTTTTAAGAGGGCTGAAGGAGGGTGCTACGAACCTTCTCCCCGATGACAATGAAGTTGTTTATTAACCCAAAATATCATGCAAATCATTAAACTAAAAGTCCGCTCTGATGCTGAGGGAAAAGTCATTTTCCAAGTCCCTCAAGATTTAGCAAATCAAGAGTTAGAAATGGCTGTTATCTATCAGCCTGTGGCTCAAACAAGCCCAATTCAACCCCCGGAATCATTGGGCTGGCCTGCTGGTTTCTTTGAACAAACAGCGGGCTGTTTAGCTGATGAGCCATTAGTCAGATATGACCAAGGGGAATATGAGCTAAGGGAGGATATAGAGTGATTTATTTGCTAGATACTAATGTTTGTATTATTTACCTGAATCGGCGCACATCTGGAGTGCAGCAACATTTAGAAAGGTTATCGCCGAGGGATGTGGCGGTTTGTTCTGTGGTTAAGGCTGAATTGTTTTATGGGGCGATGAAAAGCTCAAACCCAACTCGGACAATGGCTCTACAGGAAGTATTTTTAAGTCAGTTTGTTTCCTTACCTTTTGATGATGTAGCCGCGAATATCTTTGGGAGAATTCGGGCTCAATTGGCTGCTTCAGGAACGCCGATCGGCCCCTATGACCTGCAAATTGCGGCGATCGCTTTAGCAAATAATCTGGTTTTGGTGACTCATAATGTGAGAGAGTTTGTCCGGGTGGAAGGGTTACGCCTAGAGGACTGGGAAGCTCAGGGGTGACGGGGAGAATGGGGGAGATGGAGTGAAAGGTTTCTCTGTAGGGGCGAAGCATCCCGGTAGATAGGCGATCGGCTTTACCCAGATATGAGCCCCGGGATGCTTCGCCCTCCCCATACCTCCATCTCCTCCACCCTCCCCGATGACATTTGTGGGAATCGTGAATTTTTAATTACTGCTGTGGAGAAAATGCTAAAAACTATTGATTTGGGAGAAATTACCCCAGAAAATCAGCCAAAAGTCATCTTTTTTGATGCCGTAGGCACTTTATTTGGCGTCCGAGGTGGCGTGGGGGAAGTTTACGCCCAACAAGCAAAGCAGTTTGGTGTAGATGTGGCGCCAGAACTGCTGACAGAATATTTTATGAACAGCTTTCGCGCCGCTCCCGAAGCCGCTTTTCCCGACGCCTCACCCGAGCAGCTCCCCCAGTTAGAGTTTGACTGGTGGGAGGCGATCGCCCGCCAAACCTTCCACCAAGCCAACGTCCTCCACCAGTTCCCCCACTGGGGCGACTTCTTCACCCACCTTTATCACCACTTCGCCAGCGCCGCACCGTGGGACCTCTACCCCGACGTACATCCCCAACTGCAACGCCTCCAAACCCTCCATATCCAGCTCGGCGTCTTATCCAACTTTGACACCAGACTTTACTCCGTCTTAAAAGCATTACAACTTGACCACTTTTTCTCCTCCATCACCATCTCCACCGCCGTCGGCGCCGCCAAACCGGACCCCCACATCTTCGCCGTCGCCCTCGCCAAACACCAATGTCCCCCCCACCAAGCATGGCACGTAGGCGACAGCCACAAAGAAGACTACCTCGGCGCCGCCGCCGCCGGTTTGCGCCCCATCCTAGTCCAGCGATGACAAAGGACAAAGGGCAAAGGACAAATGACCAAACTTGTACTACAATGTAGTATAAAAGAGTCGCACGATTAAACAGCCCCCTATGCCCTACGAAAACCTAGAGCTATCCACCCCCAAGCCAGTGCTATCTTGGGCCAACCACGAGCTAGGTTACGAAGAAATGAGAATGGCGCGTAACGTCGCCTCCCTCCCCTTCGTATATAAACACGTGGCCCTGATGCCAGACGTACATTTAGGCAAAGGCGCCTTAGTCGGCTCAGTGTTAGCCACCAAAGAAGCCATCATCCCCGCCGCTGTGGGGGTGGATATTGGCTGCTTTACCGGCGATACCTTGGTGCCTCTGGCGGATGGCAAGTCTTATCCTCTGGAGGAACTGGCTTCATGGGAACGAGAGTTCATTGTTTATGCCTGCACCAGCACCGGACGCATCGTTGCAGCCAAGGCGATCGCCCGGTTAACACGTCGCCAAGCTCCCCTAGTCAAAGTCATTCTCGATAACGGAGCCGAAATCAAATGCACCCCAGATCATCAATTCATGCGGCGTGATGGCACCTACCAAGAAGCCAGCCACCTCAAACCCGGTACATCCTTAATGCCGTTTTACACCAAAACCGACAAGGATGGTTATACCCTCATCCAGCAAAACTACTCCGGTCATTATCAAAAAGCCCACTGGATTATCGCCCGTTCCGGTCTGTTAGGAAATATACCTGCCTTCCCCAACCAAAAAACTGTGATTCATCACAAAAACTTTGATGAGGCAGACAACCGACCAGAAAACCTAGAATTCATGGGACATAAAGACCATTCGACTTATCATCGCTCCTTAGTTGAAAGAAATACGCATTGGCAATCTCCGGAATTTGAGGAAAAAAGAAAACAGGCTCTTTCTCAGAAAGCCCGCACCCCCGAAGGATATCAAGCCTTAGCGGCAAGAGGCACAAAAAATATTCGGCGCTATATGCAGGAGCGTCCCGAACACTTCCGCTCATCTGTAGCCGGTAATGGCTCCCGAGGGAAACGGTATTTAATTGACTACAACACCAGCGAAAGGGGGAGAAAGAAAAGCCAAGAAATTGCCAATCGCCTTTACGCCTGTGAAACCTGCGGCGAGCTAGTTAAAAGTCCCATTGGCCTACATAACCACCGCCGCCACACACACGGATATAACCACAAAGTAGTAGAAATCATTCCCCTAGAAGAGCGGCAAGATGTTTACTGCTTAACCGTCCCGGAATATCACAACTTTGCCCTCACTGCAGGCGTTTTTGTGCATAACTGTGGCATGTGCGCCGTCAAAACCACCTTTACCGCCGACCAGCTCGAAGGCAAACTCAAAAAAATCCGCCAAGACATCGAAGCCGCCATCCCCGTCGGCTTTGATGAAAACAAAGACGCCGAAAAACCAGTCACCAACTGGCAAGGATGGCGGGACTTTTCCGAACTACATCGCGGTGTCCAACACCTAGAAGGAAAAGCCCTGAAACAGATGGGCTCCCTCGGCGGAGGCAACCACTTTATCGAAGTTTGCCTCGACACCGAGAACACCGTGTGGTTAATGCTGCACTCCGGTTCTCGCCATATTGGCAACAAACTCGCCGAATGCCACATCGACACCGCCAAAGAACTGGCAAAACTGGCACAAACCCGCCTCCCAGACCCAGACTTGGCTTACTTCATCGCCGGGACACCGGAATTTGATGCCTACTGGCGGGACCTGCAGTGGGCGCAAAACTACGCCCGCAAAAATCGCGATGTGATGATGGCGCGGTTTCTCCGAGTAGTGGAAAAGTACCTCGCCGGAGGCAAAAGCACCAAACCTGTATTACAAGTTAACTGCCACCATAATTACTCAGAAAAAGAACTCCACTTTGGCGAGGAAGTTTACGTCACCCGGAAAGGAGCCGTCCGCGCCAGAACCGAAGACTACGGCATCATTCCCGGCTCAATGGGAGCGAAATCTTTCATCGTCAAAGGCAAAGGCAATGCCGAAAGTTACTGCTCCTGCTCTCATGGCGCCGGGAGATTAATGTCTCGCAGCAAAGCCAAAAAACAGTTCACCCAGGAGGACTTAATTGCCCAAACTGAAGGCATAGAATGCCGCAAAGATAGCGGCGTCATCGATGAAATTCCCGGCGCTTACAAGTCTATTGATGAAGTGATGCACAACCAATCAGATTTAGTGGAAGTGGTGGCTACCCTCAAGCAGGTTATCTGCGTCAAAGGGTGAAATCAACCGCAAAAACCTAAAGCCGAAGAAACCCGGGTTGTCAACCAACCCGGGTTTCTTCGGCTAGAAAAACCCCGGTTTTTTTACCGGGGTTCTTTAATGCCAGCTTCTGGCCATTTTAGGAAATAGCGCAAGTAAGCTGCTCCCATTCTTTTTTTAGCATTTCTATCAGCTTTTGATCTCCCCGCTGTTCAGCCGCTTGCAGCCGCCGCTCTAAATTCCGGCAGATATTAACTTCGTGAATTTTGGCTACTTCTGCCCACATATCCTTAGAAGTCTGGCTGGTGAACACACCCGAACCTGCTTTAGTTGATGCAGGTTCCCTTTTAGGCGCAGAAGTGGGAGCAGTGGCACCATTGTTATAGGCAATACCGCGATATTTGAGAATTTCCACCGACTGCGGAGCAGTCATGTGTCGGGGATAGCGTGTGTGCCAGGAGCAACCCCGGTACAAGCCGCCTTCTGGGCCTTCCATCATCTCAATTGTCGGGGGGTCGTAATCGTATTTGGTGCCGCGATAATTTAGTTTCATATCGTTTTTCATCAGTAAATCAACTCAGGTAGGTTTCGCAAAAGTCAGGATTTCAAAACAACTATTTAGTGGTTATGTATTTAATTATACAGTTTTTCCAAAGAAAATCAGCATATTAAACAAAACTTAACAAAGTTAATCCCCAATGGGGTGACAGGGGACCCCGGAGAGGGGGGATCTGACCAGTGTCAGTTTTTTGATTTGAAAAACCTGCAAACCTAGAAAGCGCAAGGAGGGGAGAGCTTCACCACACTAAATTATGAAATCCTTATCGGATCAGGGTTTGACAAAAAACCTACCTCTGGAAGGATGCGGCGGGTGGGGAGGGGTGGGGAGATTTTCTGCCCCACCCGACCCCGAGTGGATCCCGTCTTTGGCTCCTCCATCTCACCTGCCCCCCTGCCAAAGTGCTTCTATTCTTTGCCAACCCACTGCCATAAAGGATGAGACGGTCCCTGCTGGCGGATGCGCATCACCTGCTGCTCCAAACGTTTGCGCTCCAACGGGGGTAAACCAAACAGAATATTTCGACTTTGCCAGACCAAAACTGCCACCGTCATGCTGATGCAGGTGATGATTCCCAGGGTGGGGAGGGTATTTTCCCAAATATTAATGGTGTAGCGCAAAGCTGCCCAGGTAAAGTCGTCGAGCAAAAGCGAAATTTGGGGGCGCAAACTCCACACACTGAGGGATCCGGCGGTACTCCACAGAGCCAATACCACCAACCACCTGCCCCAAACTGTGAGCTGGTGTAGCTTCTGCACTTGTCGGACAAAGGTGGGGTCACGAACCGGTAGGTCGGCGGAGCCATTGAGAGTTTCGGAGTCAGGAAGCATCGGCTAGTACGCTTGGGAGAAACAATCCTATTTTAGATTGTGCAGAAGCACCACAGCGGCCAACGGTCCACGGAGGCTCTGCCTCCTTTATGCCTGAAGTGGTTCATCACATCACTATTTTATCTCAGTCAGCAGTGGTTATTTATCAATAAACTTGGAGCATTACAAGCAATATATACAAAATCCAGTTATGGGGATAATTACAGCTTTTTCAACAGGGATTTAGTACAGACCGGTCTCGACCCCTCACCCTAAATCCACTTCGACAGGCTCATTGCATCGCCTCTACCAAAGAGGGAAAGGGACTTTGAAGATGGACACATTTTTTCAGAACCGGCTGTAAATATGATTTTTATCGCCAGCATATCAGGTGACAAAGTTTTAAGTTTAGCTTAATTGGATGAATTTATTGTAAATCTTGATTAGCTATTTTTTTGAATATTAGATAACTTTTATTTGCCATTGTTATTGGACTTGATTGATTATTTTATTTGAATTTTTGGGGTGAGCAACCGCGTTTTTCGGGATAAACCCGCAGGCTTATTGGTGGACTACATCGGCATTGGGCAAAGACTGAAAGAGGCATGAGGGTATGATTCCGCCCCAGACCACTGATGCTGGAAAAATACGATATCGTCAAAGCCATGTTTCAAGGCTGAGATTACCAGTGCGGCTGACAAGGCTCCGCCCCAGAACGCTTGGTGGTCAGGGCAGAAGCCCTATATGCTAGCTGGGTTGCTGTTGAAGCCAATCAGACGAGCCTACCCAAACCAGGCAAATCCGACCAGAGGGCGATCGTGCTGAAAACCTCCCACCGAATCAAGCAATCCTTGATTCACAATGTACTCATCACGCATCTCAGCCATTGACTATGAAAAAGATAATTTTCGCCACCGCCTCAATTATCGGGTCGTTTTTCCTGGCTACACCAGTGCAAGCCGTCTCCCAGAGACACTTAGAGCAATTGCGAACCACCAATAAATGTGTCAACTGCGACCTGGTGCGTGCAGACTTAGTGAGTACCAACCTCAGCGGTGCGGACCTCAGCGGAGCTAACCTCACCAGCGCCAATCTATTTGGTGCCAATCTCAGAGACGCCGATTTAAGGCGAGCATCTCTGGGGAGTGCTTCTTTGAGTGGTGCATCTCTAGGGGGTGCTTTCTTAAGTGGCGCCTTTCTCAAAGATGCTTTTCTGCGCGGGAGCAACTTGCAAGGTGCTAATTTAACCAGCGCCAACCTCACCGGTGCGAACCTCAGTCGCGCCACTTTGGTAGATGCGGTGATGAACCGCGCTAACTTCAGCGGCGCTTATTTGTTTGATGCCAATTTGAAAAATGGCAATTTGCAAGAAGCGAACTTCAGCAGTGCTTATCTGGAAGGGGCGGACTTCAACGGCGCCAACCTGCAAAAAGGTAATTTTAAAAACGCCGATTTGAGAAATAGCGATTTCAGTGAGGCTGACTTGAGGGGTGCCAACCTCGGCGGTGCCAACCTCGGCGGTGCCAATCTTTTTAATGCAAATCTTTGTGATGCCACTATGCCTGACGGCTCAAAAAGTCGCCAAGGTTGTCAGTAGGAGGTAGGGGACGGGGACTTTGGGGAGTGTGGGGAGTGTGGGGAGTGTGGGGAGTGTGGGGAGTGTGGGGAGTGTGGGGAGTGTGGGCTCTTCCCCATCTTCCCCCTCTTCCCACCCCATCTTCCCCCTCTTCCCACCCCTCCCCATCTTCCCCCTCTTCCCTCTCTTCCCCCTCTTCCCAATCACCCCGTCTCCCCGTCTCCCAGTCTCCCCGTCTGTCTTTCCGGAGACAGCATCACCGAATCGGAATCCAGTAAAAATACCATTACTGGAGGCTACATTTATGTTTCACCTCTCTACTCTCGGTGGGTTTAGCTATCAACTGCGTGAATTTGCTGATTTAGATGGTTTTGTCCCCGAACCGGGCGATCGTCCCAAGAACTTCAGATGGGAAGGAGACAGACAATGGGACTCCCAGACTTGGAAAGAATTCCTCTACCGTGCCCAAGACAGAAAACACAAAGTCCAGCAATTAAGCTCCCTTTGGGAAGCAGCTTCCTAGACCGAGTGTCCTTAGTCCTTTGTCTGACTGTCAACAGCCAATAAAAAAAGCGAGAAATTCTCGCTTTGCCGACAGCACAAAATTAGCATACTTTCAATCATACAGTAGTGGGGGAACCGGAAGAAGCCGCCAACTCTGCCAAACGTTCCTGCTGGTCTTGGGTAATGCAAGATTGAATCATAGAATCAATATCCCCTTCCAAAGCACCAGCTAGATTGAAATTATGACCCAGGCGGTGGTCTGTGACCCGATTATCCTTATAGTTATAAGTGCGAATCTTCTCCGATCGGGCACCAGTTCCCACCTGCGATCGACGCATGGAAGAAACCGCCTCCTGTTGCTCCCGGAGTTTTATATCATACAGCTTTGCCCGCAAAATTTGCATTGCCCGCTCGCGGTTTTGCAACTGAGAGCGCTCCTCAGTGCAGAAAATCCTAATTCCCGTGGGTTTGTGGAACAAATCAACCGCCGTTTCCACCTTGTTCACGTTTTGACCGCCAGCGCCACCAGACCGAGCCGTAGTTAGTTCAATATCCTTGGGGTCAATTTCCACCTCCACATCATCCACCTCTGGCATCACCGCCACCGTCGCCGTAGAAGTGTGGACCCTACCCCCAGCCTCCGTCACCGGGACCCGCTGCACGCGATGCACGCCCGCTTCAAACTTCAGCTTGCTATAAACGCGATCGCCCGTAATTTCCAGAATTGCCTCTTTAAAACCCCCCATATCAGCCAGAGACTCGCTGAGTAACTTTACTCGCCAGCCTTGACTTTCCGCATAGCGGGAATACATCCGCAGCAAATCACCCGCCCAGATGCCTGCCTCATCCCCGCCGGTGCCAGCGCGAATTTCCAGCATGATATTCTTATCATCATTCGGGTCACTGGGCAGCAGCAAAATCTTGAGGCGCTGCTCCAACTGTGCCAGTTTTTCCTCCAGCTCTTGCACTTCCAGGAGCGCCATATCCCGCAACTCCGGATCGCTATTAGCCTCCTTCAGCACCAGTTTGGCACCGTTGAGTTCTTCCACCGTTTGCTTCCACAGGTCAAACGTATTCACCGTTTCCTCCAGGGAAGACCTCGCCTTAGCCACCCGTTGATATTCCTTCGGGTCAGTGGCAATATCTGGATCCGCCAGTCGCCGAGTCAACTCCTTAAAAGTTTGATCGACCGAATTGAGTTTATCAAGCAGGTATGTTTCCGCCATAATCCAGCCACTCAGGCACAAAGTAGAGTTAATTGCTTAGGTTTTAGCAGCGATTGGCTAAAGAAGCATTTTCGATTAGCCAATGATGGCGATGACTGCCGCCGTAACAGCTAACAGCTCGCCGAGCTAAGACCAAACCGCTACTTTTTCGGCCCGTAATTGTACTTGCGGCGGAAGCGCTCCACGCGACCTTCCGTATCCAGAACTTTCTGGGTGCCAGTAAAGTAAGGGTGGTTGCCTGACCACACATCCACGTGCATTTCTGGCCTCGTGGAACCGACGGTCATAATCACTTCCCCGTTGCAGATAACTTTAGCTTCGGGATACCACTTGGGGTGAATTCCTGATTTGGGCATAGTCCTCTATCCTACTAATTTTCCTAAATTTTAACTCATCTGTTCCCCATAAGTCAGGGCGAAGCCGCAAAAACCGGGGGCTGCCCCTGGTCATTTGTCCCTGGTCCCCGGTGACAAAACAAAGGACAAAGGACGAAGGACAAATGACCAATAACAAATCACCGCTTGGAGTATTGAGGAGCTTTCCGAGCTTTGCGCAAGCCGTACTTTTTCCGCTCTTTAGCGCGGGGGTCTCTAGTCAAGTAGCCTTCAATTTTCAAAGGCTGGCGGTTGTCTGGATCCAACTCGCACAGAGCCCGAGCGACTCCCAAGCGAATCGATTCTGACTGACCAGTGAGGCCACCACCATGAATGTTCACCAAAACATCATATTCATTTTCCAAGCCCAAAGTTTCCAAAGGTGCCTTGGCGGCACCCAGATAAGCTGGGTTATTTTGGAAATAATCTACGCCGGTTCTCCCGTTGACAATCAATTGACCATTACCGGGCACCAGGCGCACCCGCGCCACGGAAGTTTTCCGGCGACCAGTGCCCCAATATACGGCACGACCGCTCTGATCTGCTGCTGGCATTAATCTTGTCCTCCTGGAATTGTCTGGATCTGTAACAGTTCTGGTTGTTGGGCGGCGTGGGGATGGTCCGCACCGGCATAAACTTTGAGTTTGGTAAACAGTTTCCGCCCCAAGCTGTTCTTGGGCAGCATCCCCCGCACTGCCTGCTCAACGATCCGCTCGGGGATGCGACCTTGTAGCTGGGCAAAGGTCTCAGTTTTCATCCCACCCGGTCTGCCGGAATGGCGGCGGTAAAGTTTTTGGCTGCGTTTTTTGCCCGTCACTGCCACTTTTTCGGCATTAATGACGATGACAAAATCACCGGTATCCATATAGGGGGTATAGGTGGGCTTGTTTTTCCCCCGCAAAATCTTGGCGATTTCGCTGGCGAGTCTGCCCAGACGCTGGTTAGTGGCGTCCACCACATACCAAGTTGGTTCGATGGAGTCTAGGGAAGGGACGTAAGTTTTGTTCATGGTTTGATTCCCTTTGGCGATGCTCAATTGACGATCGCGCTGATTGATGATTCCTGGTTTGCCGTTGATGGTTTACCCTCCTCCACCCCGGGACAGTCGGCTCCCGCCAAGGGATTGAGGAGGAATTGGGGCATCGTATCATGCCACCAGACTTCTGGCGCAAAAGGAGATTCAGGATATCCCACCCGCAGCAAACATAAGCCGTGAGCTGGGGCAGCGTACTTTACCTCCTCGCGCCGTTCATTCGTCCAGATTTGCTGGAAGTTGGAAAGAGTTCGCTCCCCCCGCCCCACCTGCACCAGCATCCCCACTAGCAGCCGCATCATCCCGTAGAGAAATCCGTTGGCTTGGACTTCGATGTGAAGGAATGGACCGGTGCGATCGCACCGGGCCACCTGTACCTCCACCCAAGAGTGCTGGCGTTGGGAGCCTGCCCGATGAAAAGCGGCTAAGTGGCTACGTCCGAGCAGTTGGTTCAGAGCTGCCTGGATTAAAGACTCGTCTAACGGCGCGTAATAATAATGCCAAGCAAAAGGCCGCACGAACAAGTTGGGCTGCCGGTCTGTATAGATGGTGTAGCGGTATCGCCGCCACAGAGCCGAGAAGCGAGCGTGCCAGTGGAAATCCACCGCCGCCGACCCCAGCACCACAATATCTTTTGGCAGTGCGTTGTTGAGAACCGCTGCCCACTTTTCTGGTGGGATACTGCCACTGGCGTCAAAATGCGCCACTTGGCCTGCCGCATGGACGCCAGCATCGGTTCGCCCCGCTGCATAGACACCTACATGTCTGTGGAAATGCCTAAACATCACCCCTTCCAATTCCTCTTGCACCGTTCTTTGGTGCGGTTGCCGTTGCCACCCGTGAAAATGGGTGCCTAGGTATTGCAAAACCAGGGCAATTCTTTGGGTAGGGATAGCTTCAGCGGAGGTCATGGAACAATGGGAATGACAATTGTAGGAGGTGCGGTAACGGGTGAGATTTCCATCCCGATTTGGATTCGGTGGGTGTGTGCAGGCACAGAGGAAATGGAAAGCCGATGCTATACCAGCTCGATAATGGACATTTCGGCATTATCTCCCCGGCGGGGGACGGTGCGCAGAATTCTGGTATAGCCACCGTTTCTGCTGCTGTATCTGTCTTTTACCTGTTCAAACAGAGCATGAACCAGTTGTTTATCGTAGATATAGCCCATTGCCCTACGGCGAGCTGCCAGGGAGCCATCTTTGGCTAAAGTGATAATCCGTTCCACTTCCGATTGCACAGCTTTGGCACGGATTTTCGTAGTTGTGATTCGACCGTGACGGATCAATTCCGTGGCGAGAGCGCGCAGCAGAGCTTTACGCTGATCTGCGGGTTTGCCCAATAAGGGCACGCGACGACGGTGACGCATAATCGTATTTTAGTTTGACTAACTGTGAACGCTAAACCAAGTTTTTCTGGTGGTAAATTTTGCCCAACCTTTGTTTAGTTTCTAGGAGAATGGGACGATTGTCCAGCCCTTTGTGCCAGACTCAGCCATTGATTTTGTGGTGAATAATTCCGGCCTGAATGCTTTCAGGACGGAGGTAAACCACCGCTACCGATCGAGACACCGCCTGAGTCTTCCGCCAACATATTAGCGGCGGGCGACGCCGCTAGTTGTTGGTAGATTTGGTTTAACTTGCAGTGGAATGCCTGGAAAGGTTTCCCCTAGTTACTGAGAAAGGCAGAATTGATCAACTCATCCGTGAAACTGGTTTTATCCATTCGGTTTGGCAGATTTTTCTTGAGGTAAAGTGATGCCCAAGCGCTTTTGCAGGGCTTCGATCACCTCTTCTGCCGATTTTTGACCGAAGTTCTTAATCTCGAGCAGGTCTTCTTGGGTGTAATCCAGTAAGTCTGCCACCGAGTTGATTTGAGCCCGCTTCAGACAATTGTAAGCGCGGACGCTCAGCTGCAATTCTTCGATCGGGATTTGACTGGTGGGGTCAGAATCATCGGATGATTCGTCAATCATCGACTCGATCGTGATATCCTTAAGCGGCGTAAACAGATCCACCAGAATTCCGGCGGCTTGGCTGAGTGCCTCTTGGGGGGATATACTGCCATTAGTCGAGATTTCCATCAGCAGCCGATCTTTTTCTGAAGACCCACCGACACGGGCATCCTCGATCGTGTAATTCACCTTGCGCACGGGCATGAAAATGGCATCAATTTGGAGAAAGTCCAAAGCCGTAGCCTCATCCCGCCCCCGCTCCACCGAGCGGTATCCTTTCCCCCTTTCCACCCGAAATTCCATTTCCAAAGTCGCCCCATCCGCCAGGGTGGCGACATATTGATTGGGGTTGATTGCCTCCACCTCTGAGGGCAAATCAAAATTACCCGCATTCACGGTCGCTGGTCCTTTGACCAGTAATCTCCCGATCTGCGGTTGGGAGGAATAGCTTTTGAGGACGATTTCCTTCATATTCAGCAATATTTCCAGCACATCCTCCCGCACCCCATCAATGGTGGCAAACTCGTGATTGACACCCGCAATGCGGACTGCCGTCACTGCTGTTCCTTCCAAGTTAGACAGCAGAACCCGCCTTAAGGCATTGCCTACTGTGATTCCTTGCCCCCGCTCCAGCGGCTCCAGAACAAACTTGCCATACTGACTTTGGTTTTTGTCAGTGCTTGACTCTACGCACTCAATTTGAAACTGCGCCACGGAGTGACCTCCCAACTCCAATTGCTCCCATCTGGGCTCTTATTGCCTCATTTAACCAGCTTCCCAATCGCCAGATCCCTCGGACAAGTCTTGTGAAGCTATAAGTTATCATCGATTTAGTTGTTTGTTCTCCTTTGCGAGCTATGGGGCGCGATGCTGGCGCGATGCCATAGTTGCGATCGCCCATCACCACGCTTTCTTCACGGCATCATTAATATATCGGTTGTTTTCCACGATCTTGATCACGCCGTGTCCCCACACATGAATTTACCATTGACCGCCATCGACGCCACTGAGAAGGCTTCCACACAATCCACTCACCGATTAATCGTTGGTGGATCTCATCAAGAAATGCCAAGTAATTTTGAGGTGGCGGGTGCTGCTCGGATCCTTGCAGTAGAACACCTGTTTGGAGTCGGACAGCTCCGATTGAGTTCATTTGACATCCAACGCTCACAGAGGCAATCCTGTTGCCACCGCCGCCACACCCGAAAAGCAGCGCTGACGATGAATGAATGGCGATTCTCCTAGATCCCCAAAGCCCTCAACCTCAATCCCAGATCGGCAATTCTCTAAACTCGCCGCCGCTTCGGAGGGCGACAGCCGTTGTGAGGAATGGGAGTGATATCCCGAATCAGGGTGATTTCCAGACCCGCAGCTTGGATGGCGCGAATTGCTGTTTCCCGCCCCGCCCCTGGTCCGCTAACCATCACCTCTATTTGGCGCATCCCTTGGTCCATTGCTCGCCGAGCCGCATTTTCTGCCGCTGTTTGCGCCGCGTAGGGAGTCCCTTTTTTCGCGCCTTTAAAGCCGCTCGATCCTGCGGTTGCCCACGATATGGTTTCCCCGTTAGGATCCGTAATCGTTACAATAGTGTTGTTAAATGTGGACTGAATGTAGCCCACTCCATTGGGCACATTTCGCTTCTGCTTTCGTGAGGTAGTTTTTTTGCTTGGTCGCGCCATATAGCTTTGCCTGCATTATTGTGATCTGATGGGTTTGGGGTAGCGAAAAATTGGTTAGATTTTGCTGCCAGCGGTAGCTCCACGAGGAACATTTCTGGCCACAAAGAGGACGGAAGCCTTTTCTTTGATTTGCCTGTAGAGGCATAGCCGTTGATGTTCCATGACAGCCGCCCTATTTCTTCGCTGGCGGTTTTTTCTTCCCAGCCACGGTACGGCGACCGCCGCGACGACTGCGAGCATTGGTTCTGGTTCTTTGACCCCGAACGGGCAACCCCATGCGATGGCGTCTCCCCCTGTAGGTGCCGATATCCATCAGGCGCTTGATGTGCATCGCCTCTTGGCGTCTCAAGTCACCTTCTACTTGATAGTTTTTTTCTACGTATTCCCGCAGGATGGCGACTTCCGCTTCGGTGAGGTTTTTGACGCGGGTATCTGGGTTTACTCCTGTTGCTGCCAAAATTTCTTTGGATCGGGTCGGACCGATTCCGTAGATATATCTCAGACCTATTTCTACCCGCTTATCGCGAGGCAGGTCAACCCCGGCAATTCTTGCCACGCTAGTTTACTCCTTTACTTTGCCTCTAAGTTTTGTACTTACATTAGTAATTACAATCTCTCGCTTGATGCGATGTTCTAACCCTGACGCTGTTTGTGCTTGGGGTTGGAACAGATGACCGTTACCCGTCCTCGACGACGGATGATCCGGCATTTCTCACACATTTTTTTGACAGATGCTCTAACTTTCATGCTCCGATCGGGCGACGCTACAAACTTGATATTATATCAATTATTGTGGTAAATGTCAATGGTGCGATCGATTCCCTCAACAAATCGATCGGCGGTTACTTTTTCCGCAACCGGTAGGTGATCCGGCCCTTAGTCAAATCGTAAGGGGTGAGTTCGACTTTGACTCGATCTCCCGGCAGGATTTTGATGTAATTGCGCCGGATTTTCCCGGAAATATGGGCCAGAACATTAAACCCATTATCCAAGTCAACCCGAAACATGGCATTAGGCAAGGATTCTGTCACCGTGCCTTCCATCTCAATCAAATCTTGTTTAGCCAAGTTGTCTTTACCTCTAATCAGGACATCCAAACACAGAAATAGCCATCGCTGGCTGCCATCCTCATGGACAAGGGAGGCGGTTTCTGTAACATATCTTATCAAAACTCTCGCCTAAGTGGTGAGAACCAGAGGCATCCTGGGGCACGGCAGTGCCGTGCCCTTGACCACACCGGTACTGGGGATATCCTCACGAGATAATCGCCTGTTTGAGTGCCGCTGCTACTTCTTCCACAGGACGATTACCATTAATCGAAACCAGATGATTGCGTTGGCTATAATACTCAATCAATGGCGCTGTTTGCTCCCGATACACCTCCAACCGGTGGCGAATCGTCACCTCGTTGTCATCAGCGCGGCCCCGCTTCAGAGTCCGGGAAATTACGGTTTCGTCGGGCACCTCCAAATCAATCACCCAGTCGCTCGGTTGATTGATTTGCCCTAGCAGTTCCTCCAAAAATTCCGCTTGGGTGACATTACGAGGAAATCCATCCAAAACCCAACCATTGACCGCATCGGGTTCCTCGAGGCGATGAGCGACCATCCCCAAAAGCAGATTGTCAGGCACCAAATCTCCTCGCTGCATATATTCCTGCGCCCTTTTCCCCAGTTTGGTCTGATTGGCCACAGCCGCACGCAATAGGTCGCCGGTAGCAATATGAGGAATTTGGCAGAAATCAGCCAGGAGCTTCGCCTGGGTGCCCTTGCCTGCTCCTGGTGGACCTAAAAATATCGTTCTTCTCACTACTGCTTCACCATTCCTTCATAACGTTGGGAAATCACATAAGTTTGAATTTGCTTGGCAGTGTCAATGGCTACCCCCACCAGAATCAGTAGGGAGGTTGCCCCCAGTCCCTGAAATGTCCGCACGCTAGTGGCACCTTCCACGGCGGTAGGCACGATCGCCACCAGTCCCAAAAATATTGCTCCCAGAAACGTAAGGCGATTCAACACCCGCTCAACATACTCGCTCGTAGCTCGACCAGGACGAATCCCCGGAATACTCGCCCCCATCTTCTTCAAGTTCTGTGCCATATCCACGGGATTGATAATCAAAGAAGCGTAGAAATAGCTAAAGAACAGAATCAGCACCAAATAAACCACCATGTACACCCAAGGTGTTGGTCCTGACGGACTGAGGTACTGGGCAAACTGAATTAGCCAAGGATTATTCGTAAACCCCGCCAAAGAACCAGGCAAAATCAACACGGCGGAGGCAAAGATAATTGGCATCACCCCCCCTTGATTCAATCGCAAGGGCAGGTAGCTGCTCCGCTCCCGGTATAGCCGCGCCCCCACCTGGCGACGCGCCGAAACGATGGGAATGCGTCGGCTTCCTTCCTGCACGAACACAATCCCCACAATCATCACCAGGAACACTAATAGCAGCATAATCACCCGACCAACTATCCCCCGGTCTTCCTGGGCAAGCTGAATGGTTTGCCCCAAGGAGCGGGGTAGCACCGCCACAATGTTCACAAAAATCAACAGTGAGGCCCCATTACCAACACCGCGCTCGGTGATCAGTTCCGAGACCCACATCACAAACATTGAGCCTGCACACAAGGCCAGAACTGTTTCCGCCATAAAAATCGGTCCGGGATTTTCTGCGAAGGGCTGCACCCACAGAGCAATCCCCGTACTTTGCAGGGTCGCCCATGCCAATGCTACATAGCGCGTAATCTGAGAAATCTTGCGCCGCCCTGCTTCCCCTTCATTTTTCTGCAACTCCTCCAATGACGGTAGAGCCGCTGTCAGCAATTGGATAATAATCGAGGCATTAATATAGGGCAAAATCCCCAAGGCAAAGATGCCCAGCGCTGACAAACCACCGCCAGAAAAGATGTCCAGAAAGCCAATCAACTGACCGTTGGGATTGTTTTGGATAAAATCGTTGAATTTAGTTCGGTCTATACTAGGAACTGGTAAGAAAACGCCAAAGCGTACCAAAAACAGCATACCAATGGTCACAAGCAGCCGACCTCTGAGGCCAGCTGCTTGAGCCATCTGCAGAAAAGTCTCCTGGGCGCTTGGTGCTTTGTCTCGACTTACGACCATCAGAGAGTACCTCTTTTGAATAATTGCAGTGGCTCTGATTTTTCCGCTTGTAGTAGGTAAACCTCTCATCGGCTGGTATGGGCAATAGGTCGGTTTCGCCTATCGCCGCCATCAACTCGCAAAGCGAAACGCCCCCGATCGAGGCTTACCCACTTTTGAGCCATCCCAGGTACTGTGAGGGGTGATTTAACCCTAGCCCTATGCTTCGCCGACTTAGCTGTACTAGGTCTCGAGGACTTCGCAGCTACCGCCTGCAGCTTCAATTTTGCTCCGGGCTCCCGCCGTAAAAGCAGCGGCTGAGACCCTCAGAGCAACATTGATTGTGCCATTACCTAGGATTTTCAGCGGACCGTTATTGCTGGTGACAATGCCTGCCTCCATCAAAGAGTTTAAAGTCACTTCGCTATTCGCAGGCAGCGATCCCAGCTTACTTACGTTTATCGTAGTGTATTCTCGGCGATTGACTAAAGGGAAGTGCTTCAGTTTGGGGAGGCGCCGGTAAAGGGGCTGTTGACCACCTTCAAATCCGGCGCGAATGCTTTCCCCAGATCTGGATTTTTGACCGCGCATCCCTTTACCACCGCTGGCACCTTGACCGGCGGAAATTCCCCTTCCTAACCGGCGACGGCGCTTGGTGGAGCCTTTTTTTGGCCTTGCATCTGTCAATCTCATCGGAATTTTCCTCCCTCAGTTATATGCTGTTTACCCGTAGAGCTGTTCTACAGGTATGCCGCGCTCTTCGGCTACTTCCGCGAAGGTGCGCAGACTGGCGAGCGCGTCGATCGCCGCTCTGGCATTGTTGAGGGGATTGCTAGAACCTAGCTGTTTGGCCAGGACATTCTTCACCCCAGACAGTTCCAGCACTGTGCGCACGGCTCCCCCAGCAATTACACCAGTACCAGGGGCAGCGGGGCGCACAATCACAGATGCTCCACCGCCGGAACCGTTGGCTGGATGGGGGATAGAATTTGATTTGGTCAGGGGTACTTCTACGAGATGTTTCTTGCCATCAGCTACCCCTTTTTTCACGGCGCCAATCACGTCGCTGGCTTTGCCAACCCCGACGCCCACTTGACCCCGTTCGTTACCCACGACCACCACGGCGCGAAAGCTGAGTTTTTTACCACCTTTAACGACTTTGGTGACGCGGCGGATCTGTACTACCCGCTCTTGCCACTCAGATTCTTTGTCCCGACTCCGACTGCTTTTTTTCCGCCGTTGGTCGCGTTGGTCCCGCTGGTCGCGTTGGTCGCGATCGCGTTGGTCGCGTTGGTCGCGTTGGTCGCGTTGGTCTGCCATAATTTTGTCCTCGATGTTTTCCGCTCGCTCTAAAAGTCTAAACCGCCTTCCCGAGCGGCATCGGCCAGGGCCTTTACCCTGCCGTGGTAAAGGTTGCCGCCTCGATCGAATACCACTTTTTGAATGCCTTTGGCGAGAGCCCGCTGCGCAATCAGCTTGCCCACCCGCTCGGAGCTATCACAAGTGGCGCCGGTGCCGATTTCCGGCTTCAACTCCGAATCTAAAGTGGAAGCCGACGCCAATGTGGCGTGCTTTGTATCATCAATCACCTGGGCGTAGATATGTTTGTTGGAGCGAAACACTGCCAACCGAGGCCGTTCCGAAGTCCCAAACACCCTACTGCGTACCCGCTCGTGGCGGCGCTTGATTGATTCTCTCCTTGTCAGCTTCATAGCTTATTTCTTCCCTGCCTTACCGGGCTTGAGCTTGATTACTTCACCTTCATAGCGAATGCCTTTACCCTTGTAAACCTCGGGTGGGCGCACGTCGCGAATCTTGGCGGCTGTGTTCCCCACAAGTTCCTTGTTGATCCCACTGATAATCAGGTTGGTGTTGGCTTCTACAGCAATTTGGATACCTGCGGGTGGTTCGATTTCTACTGGTTTGCTGTAACCCACATTGAGAATCAGTTTGCTCCCTTGAACTTGGGCGCGGTAGCCGACGCCTTGAATTTGCAGGCGTTTTACGAAGCCTTGGGAGACGCCATCCACCATGTTGGCTACTAGGGTGCGGCACAAACCATGCCGCTGCCGCGCCACTCGGGAATCGTCACGGCGTTTGACCAGAATGGTTTGGCCAACAGCCTCAACCTTGACTTGCTCTGGCAGTTCTCGGCTGAGGTTTCCTTTTGGTCCGCTGACGGAAACGGTTTGGCCGTCAATCGTTACGGTAACTTTGTTTGGTATGTTAATCGGGCGCTTGCCAATTCGAGACATAACTCTCCTCAAATAATTCGTAGTTGTCCATCATGTCATTTGTCCAAACGTCATTTGACAAGTGACAAGAGACTTTGGACTTTTGACCAATGAACTACCACACGTAGCAAAGCACTTCGCCGCCAATCCCTTGGCGTCGGGCTTCTCGATCGGTCATTATCCCTTTAGATGTGGAAATAATGGCAATCCCGATCCCGCCCAATACTCGCGGTAATTCTTGGCGATTGGAGTAAACTCGCAATCCTGGCTTGCTGACCCGCTTGAGCTTTCTAACTGTCGGTTGCCGGTTTTTGCCTTTGTACTTCAAGGCAATTACCAAATTTTTCTTAATGCCCTCGCCTACTTCTTCAAAGTCGGTAATAAATCCTTCTTCTTTGAGAACTCGCGCAATTGCCCGAGTCATTTTTGTGGCTGGTACTTCCGTTTTTGGATGTCGAGCTAAATTGGAATTGCGGATGCGCGTGAGCATATCGGCAATCGTATCGTTGGCCGCCATTTTTCCCTCCTTTTTACCTTGCTAGTTATTCCGGAATGGCATACCCATTTCTTTCAGCAAGGCGCGACCCTCTTCATCAGTCTTAGCAGTGGTGATGATTGAGATGTCCATCCCGCGAATTTGGTCTATACTGTCGTAGTCCACTTCTGGAAAAATTAGCTGTTCTCTCAGACCCAAGGTGTAATTCCCGCGACCGTCAAAGCTCTTGGGACTAACGCCGCGAAAGTCCCTAATCCTTGGTAGGGCCAGATTGATTAATCGATCGAGAAAGGCATACATCCGCTCTTGCCGCAGCGTCACCATAATCCCCACGGGCATTCCCTTCCGGATTTTGAAACCAGCGATCGCCTTTTTCGCCCGAGTTACTACTGGCTTTTGCCCCGCGATCGTCGCCATTTCATTGAGGGACGATTCTAGAGCCTTCGCGTTTTGAGCCCCTTCTCCCAGCCCCCGATTGATGGTAATTTTTACCACTTTCGGCACCTGATGGATGTTGGTGTATGAGAATTGCTCCATTAATTTCGGAACTATCGTCTCTTGATAGAGACTTTTCATGCGTTGACCCATATATATTCCCCTGCCACAATCGGGTTTTTCCCTGGATAATTGTGATTTGTCAAAAGTCCTGTGTCTTTTGTCAGCTTGACAACTGACCAGGGACTAATGACCGAATAACTACCTAATCTATGATTTCCCCGGTTTTTTTGAGCATTCTTACTTTCCGCCCGTCTTCGGTGAAGGTGTAGCCCACGCGGGAAGCCACTTCATTTTTGGCGGAATAAAGCATGACGTTAGAGCTGTGAATCGGCGCCTCGAAAGTTTCAATGCGCCCAGATTCTCCCTCGGCCTTGGGTTTCACATGCTTAGTTCTGATGTTAACCCCTTTGACCACCACTTTGCTTTCTTTGGGGATAGCTTGAATCACTTCCCCCACCTTGCCTTTTTCTTTCCCGGCAATCACCTGCACGGTGTCCCCTTTCTTGATGTGCATTTTGTAACGCACTGTTTGTTTTGCTTTCGGTTTGCCCGCCATCACAGCACCTCCGGCGCCAAAGAAATGATTTTCGTGTAGTTTTTATCCCGGAGTTCTCTAGCCACCGGACCAAATACCCGGGTGCCTTTGGGGTTGCCATCTTGGTTAATCAACACGGCGGCATTATCGTCAAAGCGAATGCTCATCCCACTTTCCCGCCGCATCCCTTTTTTGGTGCGGACAACTACAGCTTTGACCACATCCGACTTTTTCACGGCCATGTTGGGAATTGCTTCCTTAACCACGGCAACAATTACATCTCCGACTCCGGCGTAGCGGCGGTTGCCACCTAAAACGCGGATACACATCAGTTTGCGTGCGCCGCTGTTATCCGCCACATTCAGATAAGTTTCTTTTTGAATCACAGAGAGACTCTCCCTTGCGGCTTTTGCCGCAGTAAATACTCTAGGCTTGCTCTTTGGCGCGGATAATTTCTACTACCTGCCACCGCTTGGTACGGCTGAGGGGGCGGGTTTCCTGAATTCGGACGCGATCGCCCTCTTTGCACTGGTTTTCCTGATCGTGAGCTTTGTATCGCTTGGTTTTCACGACAATCTTGCCGTACTTCGGATGGGGTGAGCGGTTTTCCACCGCCACCACCACCGTCTTATCCATTTTGTCGCTGACAACCAAGCCCACTCTTTCTTTAACTGCCATATTTTTTCCTTTCTCCTGATTCGCGGCAATTACTTTTGCCCCAGAACCCCATTACTCCCCAGCCGCTGTTGGTGCTGACGCCACAGGAGTTGTGGATTTGGCTGCTGCTATGGCAGCCCGAACTCTTTCCCCTTCCACGGTCATTAGCTGCGCTAGCCGGTGCTGCTTATGCTTGAACTCGTGGGTTTTTTCCAATCGGCGGGTGGCTTGCTGCATCCTCAGCTCAAATAGCTGCCGTTTCACTGCCACAATTTCCTCGGAAATTTCGGCGTCGCTTAAGTTTCTGACCTCTGAAATCTTCGGTAAAGCCATAACAATCCTTACTCCTCTTCTCGCTTCAGAAACTTAGTTTTGATGGGCAGCTTGTAAGCCGCTAGACGCATCGCTTCCCGCGCGATTTCTTCTGTTACACCACCAATTTCAAACAAAATCCGCCCAGGCTTGACTACTGCCACCCAATATTCCGGGGAGCCTTTACCAGAACCCATCCGGGTTTCTGCGGGCCGCATGGTAACAGGTTTATCAGGAAATACCCGAATCCAGATTTTGCCCCCCCTCCGGATGTAGCGAGTCATGGCTCGTCGTCCGGCTTCGATTTGACGGGCAGTGATCCAGTGCGGCTCCAGAGCCTGTAGGGCGAATTCCCCAAAATTGATTTCATTACCGGAAGAGGCCATCCCCCTCATCCGCCCCCGCTGTTGCTTGCGGAATTTAGTTCTTTTTGGACTTAACATCGCTTTTCTCCTTTGTCCTTTGTCATTTGTCCTTAGTCATTTGTCCTTTGTCATTTGTCCTTTGTCAAATGACCAATGACTTTTGATCAATGACTCATCACATCAGCCTTCACCTGAGCGGTCTTCAAACTGCTGGCGGCGCCGTTGGCGTTGGCGGGTTGGCGCTCCTGCTGGTGCTGCTGTTACTGGCTCTTCTTGCCCGGGGATGATTTCCCCTTTGAAGATCCAAACTTTGACTCCGAGAATCCCGTAGATGGTTTGGGCGGTACGGTAGGAATAATCGATATCTGCCCGGAGGGTATGTAGGGGTACTCGACCTTCCCGCGTCCACTCGGTACGGGCAATTTCTGCGCCGTTGAGCCGCCCGCTCACTTGGACTTTGATCCCTTCTACTCCAGCTTTCTGGGCTCTTTGAATCGCTTGGCGCACTACGCGCCGAAATGAAACCCGCCGCTCTAGTTGCTGGGCGATGTATTCGGCAATTAAGGTGGCATCGGCATCGACCCGGGTTACTTCTACGACGTTGATCCGGATTTGCCGATGGCTGGTGCCGAGTAATGCCTGTAAGCCGCTGCGCAGGGACTCAATCCCGGTGCCGCCACGACCTACTACTACCCCTGGTCTGGCGGTGCGCACTTCCAGGTCGATTTGGTCGGCTTTGCGCTCAATCCGAACTTGGGAAATCCCTGCATTATTGAGGGTTTTCTGGACATATTCCCGGATTTTATGGTCTTCTGCCAACAGGTTGGCGTAGCGATTGCCTTCCGCATACCACCGGGAGCGATGTTCTTGGGTCGTCCCGAGCCTGTAACCAATTGGATGTATTTTCTGTCCCACTGCTGTGCTTCCTCTGAAACGGTACGTTAGAAACCGGGTTTCTGCAACTAACAATTAACTTTGTCACTTGTCACTGGTGATGGGCAAAGGACAAAGGATAAGTGTTTAATTGTTATTCTTCTTCTGGCTCGGGAGCTACGGCAACGGTGATGTGACAGGTAGGCCGCCGAATCATGTAGGCGCGCCCCTGCGCCCGTGCCCGGTAGCGCTTCAGGTATGGTCCCTGGTCAGCGTATGCCGTGGAAATGATCAATTTTGCTCTCTCGTATCCGGCGTTGTGTTCGGCATTGGCAGCAGCCGATCGCACTACCTTTAGCACTGGTTCGCAGGCTCGGTAAGGCATGAATTCCAGAATCATCAACGCTTCTCTATACGAGCGCCCTCTAATTTGATCAAGTACCCGGCGCACTTTACTGGCAGACATCCGAATGTGACGGGCGATCGCCTTCACTTCTACTGCCTGATTATCAATTGCCATCTATTTTTCCCCTCCCCGTACAATTCACACAATCCTTACCGGCGGGATGCCTTTTTATCCCCTTTCGCGTGACCCCGGAAAGTGCGCGTTGGGGCAAATTCACCCAAGCGATGACCCACCATATTTTCGCTGATGAACACTGGCACATGTTGGCGCCCATTGTGAACGGCGATGGTGTGTCCCACCATTTCGGGAACCACGGTGGAGGCGCGAGACCAAGTTTTAATTACTTGCTTTTCGCCTCTTTCATTCAATGCTTCTACCTTTTTCAGCAGATGGTCTGCCACAAAAGGTCCTTTTTTTAAAGAACGACCCATATCCTAATTACTGTTAATGAAAGGACAAGTTTTTCAGCCTTTGAAGAAACTGAGAATTGGGGGTGGTTTAGGTGGTAGGGGCGACGCTACCGGGCAGATATGTTATGGGCTGAAACCAGAAAATTTGTTCCCGGGATGCTGCGCCCCTACATGACATTGTGCCCCCCAACGCTCTACCCGCCTCGTCCGCCACGCCGCCGCTTGGACGAACTGCGACGCCGCCGCACAATCAGAGAGTCGCTCAATTTCTTCTTGCGGGTTTTTGCTCCTAATGCGGGTTTGCCCCAAGGGGTAACTGGTCCACTTCTGCCGATCGGGGCGCGACCTTCGCCGCCACCGTGGGGGTGATCCACCGGGTTCATCACTGAACCGCGCACCTCGGGACGGCGACCTTTCCACCGCTTGCGACCGGCTTTGCCGATTTTGATGTTTCTGGCATCGATATTACCCACCTGGCCAATGGTGGCGTAGCATTCCCGCCGCACCAAGCGCACTTCACCGGAAGGCAACTTTAGCGTTACCATTTTCCCTTCTTTGGCTTGGATCTGGGCGCTGGTGCCAGCGGCTCGGACGATTTGGCCGCCTTTCCCTGGTACGAGTTCTACGTTATGAACGTTCGTACCTAGGGGAATACTGCCTAGTGGTAAGGCGTTGCCCACTTCGATCGGGGCATCGGACCCAGACACGATTTCTGTGCCTACTTTCAAGCCGTCTGGATGCAGGATATACCGCTTTTCTCCGTCTTTGTAGTAGAGGAGGGCAATCCTAGCGTTGCGGTTGGGGTCATATTCGATCGCCACCACTTTGGCGGGGATACCTTGCTTATCCCGCTTGAAGTCAACAATGCGATAAAGGCGTTTGTGACCACCCCCCCGATGGCGACAAGTGATGACACCACGATTGTTCCGCCCTTTGGGGCGGTGTTTCCTTGTGGTCAGGGATTTTTCTGGCTCGTCCTTGGTGATTTCAGCAAAATCTGAAACCATCCTGGCTCTTGTGGCTGGGGTGTAAGGCTTGTAATAACGGATACCCATATCTGGCTCTACTTATGAATTTGTCAAAAGTCCTTTGTCATTTGTCCTTGGTCAAAAGTCTTTTGTCATTTGGTAGGGGCGATTCGCGAATCGCCCGTACAAGGGACAAGTGACAAGGGACAAACTTTTGCATTTGAGAAATGGCGCCAGCCCACTACACTTCTGGGAATAGGGTGCTTTGCAGGGAATATCCCTCGGCGAGAGTGACGATCGCCCTTTTGTACTGGGTTTTGAATCCCGCAAACCTGCCCACACGCTTCTTTTTGCGGGGTTTTCTCAACGTGTTGACGCTTGTTACCTTGACATTGAATAGGTATTCAATGGCCGCTTTGATTTCTGGCTTGGTGGCTTGAGGAACGACATCAAAGCTGTATTTGTTGTCCTCCATCAGCAGGGTTGCCTTTTCTGTCACCAGGGGGCGAATCACCAAATCTGCCAGATCGCGGGGGTTGTATTCACTCACTGTAAACCTCCTGTATTTTGGCCAGAGCTGCTGCCGTGGCTACGATTTTATTGGCGTCTAGCAGGCTATAAATGCTCAGATTATTTGGAGTTATTAGCTGCACTCCGGCGATGTTTCTCGCCGACAACACCAGATTTTCGTTGGTCTCGGCCACAATTAACAGCACCTTTCTTTCGGGATTGGCGCCCCATCGAGTTATGGCTTGCACCAGCTCTTTGGTCTTGGGGCGGGGTAGCTTGTCGTTAAACTCTTCTACCACGATTAAATCTTCTGCCCGACTTTGTAGTGCTGTTCTCAGCGCCAGCCGCCGTTCTTTCCGATTCATCTTAATGTCATAATCTCTGGGTTTCGGTCCAAAGATGACACCACCACCACGCCACAGGGGAGAACGGATAGAACCTGCCCGAGCCCGCCCGGTGCCTTTTTGCCGCCAGGGTTTTCTGCCGCCACCGGAGACTTCTGACCTGGTTTTGCTCGATGCGTTGCCCTGACGCGCTGCTAGCATTTGCTTTCTCAGCGCTTTGTGGACAATATGAGGAGCATTGTCTTCATTCGCAACCTTTAATTCTAGGGTTGCTTCTCCGACATCTTCTCCCAGCCAGTTTTTAACTACACAGTTAACCATATCCGTTTTTGCTCGTTTACAAACTCTAGAAACCCAGTTGCTCAGAGAAATCTCTCGGTTTCCGTATCAAGGTTCTCAGTTCAGAAACCGGGTTTCTAACCCACTTTTTTCGCAGGCTTGACGTTTACCAATGTCCCTGGTTTGCCCGGAATGGCTCCTTTGATCAGCAGCAGGTTGCGATCGCTATCCACTCTAAACACTGTCAGCTTTCTAATTGTCACCTGAGTGCCTCCGAGCCTCCCGGCCATTCTTTTGCCGGGATATACTCTTCCCGGAGTCGTCCCTGCACCCACCGAACCCGGTTGGCGGTGGTTTTTAGAACCGTGAGACATGGCGCCTCTCTTAAAGTTGTGCCGTTTCTGATATCCAGCAAAACCCTTACCGATACTCTTGCCAACTACATCTACTAACTGTCCGGCTTCAAAGCTATCCACTTTGATTTGCTGGCCCAGTTCAAATGAGGCGGTATCCTCTACCCGGTATTCGCACAGATGACGTACCAGAGGCGAGCCACTCTTGGCTAAGTGTCCCTGTTCCGCATTGCTCAGATACTTATTTACCGTCTTTGGGGTTTTTGTATTTAATTCGCGGGTTTTATTTTTTACTTCCCCGTAACCCACTTGGATGGCGCTGTAGCCATCGGTATCGGTGGTTTTAATTTGTGTAATCGTGCATGGCCCCGCTTGAACCACGGTGACTGGGATGGCTTTTCCTTCCCCGTCAAATATTTGGGTCATGCCCAGTTTTGTCCCCAGAATACCCACAGACACTGTTTTTATCTCCTTATCTTTTGTCAGCCAGCGATTCGGCTTGATTTCCCCAGTTTTCAGGCGCCCTCGTGTTGCAGGCGCTTGCACCCGCTCCACATCACACACCGCCAACCCAGCCGACAGGAGGACTGCCCCTACCGGTAAAGGTGTGGCGAACGAAGTTGCTTTCGCAGTTGTGACGCCCGACGCGAGCCAGAAAATTTGCCTTTTTGGCCCGGACTTAAGCGGTTTACCGCTCAGTATCCCTAATGGCCAGAATCAATTGGGTGTGGTTCAGGCTTTACCCTGGACTCCCCTTTTGACCTCCCTCGCTTTCAGTAGGGAGGAAACTCGTCTTTCCCTCAGCTAGCCATCCACTCCCTCAGATTTTTGACTATCATGGGGGTGAGTATTTGACTTTTGGCTGGGGCCCGCTCACCAGGTTTGGCTGCCAGTTTGCCGACGTAGCCGACAAGACATCAAACTGACCAAACTCTCCCCATCGTCCATAATTCGGTTTTTCCGGGACGCTAGGCGGCTCTGCCCAACCAGAATTACTATTCTAGCACGACATTGCCACTTGAGAGCGGCTGACTTTTTTCGATTTTAGGCACAATATAACAATATATACAAAACGATACTGTTTGTCTAGTCTTTTACAAAAAATTTTTTTTCTCCCTTGATTCGGAGGGGACCTGAAGTGGGGGAGACGGGGCGACGGGGCGACGGGGCGACGGGCAGACGGGGGGACCTGGAGAGCGAGACTCTGTAGGGGCGACAGCATCCGCGCCCAAATCTCTCGGTGAAACGAAAAACACTGTCTCGCGGATGCTTCGCCCAACTCCTCAACCAGGCGACGGGGGGACGGGGGGACCAGGGTTGTGGTTTTGGCTTTAGCCCAAAAAGACCAGGATATCCGAGCGATCGCCCTCCATATCCCTGGCTACCTCCACATCCCTGGCTACCTCCACCAAAGAAGAAACCGGGTTTCTGAAATAACTTTGGGATTTTCGCTAAGATTTGTTGCATCAACCCGGTTTCGGCGCCATACGACGGGATGACAGGAGAATTTATGAACATTAAATTAGTGGAATCTTTAGCCCAAGTGGTCCAATCTCTTTCCCCAGAAGAGCGATCGCTCTTAGATGAGAAGCTAAAAACCGACCCGGAGCAAACCTCAGCGGCTGGAAAAGAGCGTCCTTTTTATGAAACCGCCACTCCTGAAGAATGGGTTAAAGCGTTTCAGGAATGGGCTGAGAGTCACCCGCGCCACCAGCCCTATTTATCGGATGAAGCCATTAGCCGAGAAAGCATTTATGGAACAAGGGGCTAATGTCATTTTTGGTTGATAAGTTTCTGCTAAATATGCTATAATCAAGCAATTATTATCTCAAAACCAAATCTTAGGCTGCCATGAAAGTCATAACTAAACTCGCTGAATTAAAAGCTAAGTGTGGCGATATTACTAATGAGGAAATTGCCGAATTTACTGGAATTGATGAACGGGAACTGACGGACTTAGAGAAGGGAGAGGCACGGGCTATAGAATTGGCCACCTTGGCCAAGCTATGTGCTTTTTTCCAATGTTACCCTAACGATTTGCTTGCCATAGAACGGGAAGAATTGGATTTATTCGCTTCTCAGCCTCCAAGTGCAGAGGAACTCAGCAAAGCTGCCGAGATAATTAACAAGGCATTTGCCCGTGCTGAGGCAATGCCACCCCGTCCGGCTGAAGAAATATGGGCAGATTTTCAAGCTGTTCGCGCCAAGGTCGCTGCAGAAATTGCTAAGTCTGAGTCGCTCGCCCCAGATATGGAAAGAGGAAAGACTGATGCTTAAAGTTATCCTTGATACTTCTGTTTTCGTTGCCGCTTTTGGCAGCAAAACGAATAGTAGTCCGGTGAAAATCTTGGATCTTTGGGTTGACGGCCAATTTGCCCTGGTGATGTCACCCCAACTTTTAGAAGAGTTAGTGGCCAAGTTATCGCAGCGGGGGGTTTCTGAGCAGACCTTAGTGGTGTTGGTTGCTAAAATTGCGGCGATCGCCTTCCATATCCCTGGGGCATATCAAGCCACTCGCCTTGATGAAATTGACCCCGACGATAATAAGTTTTTGGCAGCCGCTTTTGAGGCTAAGGCAGATTATTTGGTGTCAGTGGAGAATCATTTACTGTCGCTGAAATACTACCACGGTACTCAAATTGTGACTCCGGCTTTGTTTCTGCGGTCTTTACAGGAGAATTTATGAACATTAAATTAGTGGAATCTTTAGCCCAAGTCATCGAATCTCTTTCCCCAGAAGAGCGATCGCTTTTGGAGTCGAAGCTGAAAGCACACCAGGAGCAAACCTCAGCGGCGGGAAAAGAGCGTCCTTTTTATGAAACCGCCACTCCTGAAGAAAGGGCTAAAGCATTTCGGGAGTGGGCCGAGAGTCACCCGCGCCACCAGCCCTATTTATCGGATGAAGCCATTAGCCGAGAAAGTATTTATGGAGAAAGGGGCTAATGTCATTTTTGGTTGGCGGTCAAAGAAACCTGGTTTCTGCGAGAACTTGGACAACAACAGCCAAGATTGACTGAAGAAACCCGGTTTCTGAGCCACCGCTAAATCACATCAGGCAGTTCGCGTTCCACAAACCGCAAGCGAGGATAGCGCTAAGCGGCAACTGTGACCAATATGGCGATAATTTCCATTGTAATAAATAGCAGACCAATACCGCGACCAGGGCCAACGCCGATAATTTGTCCGATGCTTCCTGCTAACAAACCGTTGGTTGCCATTAAAGGTTAAAAGATGCGATCGGCTAGAGGGCCAGCAACGAGATAACCAAGCGGTGGGGATGACCCACCAAACGCCCGTCGAACTGCAAACACCCTTAGAAATAGAAAGCACCTCTGGTGCGACTTTGGTCTGCAAAATTGCTTGGGTGGAACTCAGGAAAATTGCGGCGCTGAAATAGGCACCAAACCCAGCCAGCATAATCAGGGGAATGGAAGCCCGCACTGCCAGAAGGAGTATGCACAAACCGAGGAGCAGATCAAAGCCAAATACCCCGTGCATAAGGCGTTTCGGACCTCCCCAAACGCTCATCAGAATGCTCCCGACGACCATACCGCTGCAAGCAATGGACTGCACAGTGCCCAGGACAGTGACAGGTGAGCAAGCTAGGATTACAGGTGCGAACAACACCTGAGCGATGCCGATCGCGAAGTTGCCGATCGCGATGAAAATTAGCAGCCCCAGCAGTTCCGGTCAAGCGGTGATGTAAGTCCAGCCGTCAGCCATTTCTCGCAGCAGGCTTGGAGCCCCGGCTTTCCTGGCAGTATTGGTCTTGGCATCAGGAAAGCGGATGCGCACCGGGGCTGCTAGGGAAAATAGAAATGAGGCAAAATCAGTGAGTATGATGCCCTGAAGGTGGATGACGCTCAAAAGTCCAGCCGCCAGCATTGGCGCGATGAACTCGGCGGCGGCTTCTCCTAGCTGAATCATATCATGTCCGTTTGATTCGCAATGGTATCTGATGACGCTCTGTCGGGGCAGGTTCGCCAAGATATTTCATAAAAATAGACAAATTCTCTCTCAACCACCAGATCCATACAAACATTTTCGATATAACCGGATTTGATATCAAGAGTTTCGCCCTCCTCTTTTCACTTTTTAACTCTATCTTTATTGGCACATTAATGTTTATTTATTTTCTAGGTTAAACTTTTAATGAGTAATTGACTATAGCATACGAATCCTATTTTAATGTATTTTTCGTACTCAGATTCATCTGTTAATATCAATTTAGTATCGGAATCCAATAATTGATCGTTGCTGTTGATTATTAATTTTCGTCGTGAATTATTGATCGTTTCAAGATTTTCTAAAGCAGTTACTCTTTTTTCCCGCAAGCTTCCTTCTTGATTTCTTCCATATTTATGGCACACGAATTTATGGGCTAAAGCCATAAACTTGTGGGCATCTAGAAAGTCTTCATACGCAGAACTAAGAACCGAAGGCACTAATTTGAACAATCCCTTTTCTTTGTTCCATAAATTAATTATATAAGAATGATCGTAAGACATAATGCCACTAAATTCAGGGGATTTAACAGAAGGTGGCATCATAGTGGGGCGAATTTCACTTTGGTATTCTTGAGAGGGTGATGCCCCAGCAAATAACATTGCTGCACCTGAAGCCAACATTAATTTAGACATGGATTTGAGCATAGTTCCTACCCGCAATATATTGTCTTGTCTCAGTTCTTTTTTTAAATGCAGCATACACAGAATATTTCCTTGTATAAAAATAAAAAAAAGCCAATGATATCTTTTCCAAATAAATAACGAATCAGGATATTCCGCTGGATTCTTTTGATTGAAGTATCTCAAATTTAAGAATGTTTGATAAGCCATGAGGATACTTCTAGCAATTAAAAACGCAGGAGAATCGTGAGTTTGTTCTCGCTTAACATCAAAGTAAGAATCGTAATCGTAAACCTCCCATTGCTTTAAAGAACCAGCGAGAGTCAAGTGTTTTGGACAAGACAAAAACGTTTCTATAGAGCCAAGTATTGAGTAACACTGACTTAGTTTGGTCGCAGATTCTTCTTTTGATTGTGCATTTACAGCTTCGCTAAATAAATTAAGTAACTGATTTATTTTAAACTTATCTATCTCATTCAATACGTAATTAGATGAGATATCTTCAGGCCATGATAAGAATAAAAAATTAGAATCCAAATTTAAGCTATTTTTAGACATGAGTTTGATTTGCAAGATGATTGAATTTGAGTATATGTAATAGCCATTGCAAATAATGCCATGACCTCAGACATGACATTTACGGTGTGTCTATCAAAGAGAAAGCTAATCAGTAAACTTGCGAACGAACCGCCCAACATCTCCATAAATCCTATTACTGCAGCAGCACTACCAGCAATATTTTCTACTAATTGAAGTGCATGATAAATAGCATTAGGTGCGATTAGCCCATAACAAAATGTGTTAATGATGAGCAGATGCAATGTAAATAACTGAGCAGCACCAGTCATCAAAACTAATACAATTGTAATAGCTGATGTGGCAGAACTTACTAACCCAAAGCCAAGCAATCTTGGTGATGGCACACCACGATTCTTCAGCAGTTCACTGACAAAAGACCCAGCTACGATACCAATACCAGTTGAAGCAAAGATTAACCCATAAGTTGTTGAGATACCCAAAATATCGATCATTACAAGTGATGAAGCTGCAACGTAAGCAAACAGACATCCAAAACTGAGTGCATCGACAAGAGCATATCCAATAAAAACTCGGTTATTCAGAACACGCAGATAATTTCCGATTAGCCGATGTGGTTTGAGGGCATTGATATCTAGACTTTTAATTGACTCATCAAGTCCGAGTGCAATAGCCAGTATCAGTACCAGTCCTCCTACAGCTAATACCCCATAAATACCTCGCCAGCTAGCGATCGCCAATATTCCCACACCAATTGTTGGTGCGATGATTGGTGCTATGTTGATTACTAGGCTAATGTAGGAAAGTTGGACGCGAGCAGTAGCACCTTCAAACAGATCGCGAACCATTGCCAACATCAGCGTTGCACCAGCGCCAGCACCAGCACCTTGGAAAAAGCGCCAAGCCACGAGGGAATTGATGGGGCGACCGCACAAGCAGCACTGGCAAATGCAAAGAGTCCGCAGCCTGCGAGTAAGACTGGTTTGCGCCCGTAGCGATCGGAGAGGGGACCAAAGGCGAGTTGGGATGTAGCATAACCAACCATAAATAGACTGAGTGTTAGTCCTACAGCCGCAGGAGAGGCATTTAGTGAAGTACCAATGGCAGGAAAGCAAGGGAATAGCGGAAACACCTTCTGATTGAAATCGCGGTTGCTGATGTTCGTCAATGACAATTTTTACAGCTAATAAGGGATGTCGGCGGTGGACTATCGCGAGGGCATTAGTTAGCTGGTTAATCGCGATCGCTCCTCTAATTCTGGCGCTCAAAATGAAATTGCACGACCATCTTTGGTCAAGCAGCCACCATAAATTATCGGATCCACCTAATAATCGATTCATGCTATTTTTTTGGTGAAATCAAGTTAAAACTGACTTGGATTAAACGTTTGATGGACGTACCATTACTTTAATGGCTTCTCGATTATCCATAGCAGCATACCCCCTCGGCACCTCATCAAGTTTAACCGTCATATCAAGAACCGGTGAGGGGTCAAGTTTACCCACCACAACATCTGCAAGGAGTTCGGGAATATAGGCACGAGCAGGAGCAACTCCTCCCCGTAAAGCGATATTGGACATAAACAAACGGGGGAGATTAATAGTTTGGCTACCGTGAGGCATACCCACAAATCCGATGGTTCCTCCTGGACGAGCAATAGCGATCGCACTAGCCATAGATGACTCGCTACCCACACATTCAAGTACAGATTCTGCACCGCCTTGGGTCATCTCCAACACAGCACCAATAGCATCCTCACCTCGACTGGTGACAACATCCGTAGCTCCGAATTGTCTTGCTATTTCCAAGCGTTGTTCGTGATGACCCAAAATAATGATCCGGGCTGCACCCAAACGTTTCGCAGCCAATACACCGCACAGTCCTACAGCACCATCACCCACAACGGCTACGATACTTCCGTCATGTACCCCCGCAGAAACCGCAGCATGATGACCTGTTGACATCACATCTGTGAGTGGCAGGATGGCAGTGAGGAGCGAGTCATCATTTTCAACAGCTTTGGGAATTACAACTAACGTGCCATCAGCTAAGGGCGCACGCACGGCTTCTGCCTGTCCACCGTTGTTTTTGCCTCCCCAAAAACCTCCTTGAATACAAGAAGTTTGCAACCCTTTGCCACAGAACTCGCAAGACCCATCAGAGAAGGCAAAGGGAGCGAGGACGCGATCGCCTTTCTTAATTGTCCGCACGTCCGCTCCCACTTCTTCCACCACTCCCATCCATTCGTGACCCGCTCGCCAACCTGGTTGCCAATCTTGCAAACCTCGATAAAACCATAGGTCAGAACCGCAGATACAGGCATGAGTAATGCGGACAATGGCATCGGTAGATTGCTCGATAACTGGGTCGGGAACGCTCTCAACGCGCACATCACCGGGTGCGTAGTATATTGTAGCTCGCATTTAATACACTCCTGTTGTTTTATTTCACTATCTTAACTAGCTCTTGCCACAGCCATGCTTAGTACCTGCGTTGTTACTAAGTCAAGCTTTTGCCAAATACTATCTATCCAATCCAGATGTTCTGGTTTCATCAAACAAGACCGCAGACAGGTAATAGATTCTTGATCCCAATTGATTCCTTCTCCAGTCTGTAAAAATAGCTTTTTCGGTAAATTAGCTAAAGCTAGGTGGAGATTTTCCTTTTCAGCCGCTTTAAAAATCTCCTGCGCGAGTTGGGAAGATTCACTCGCACTCTGAGATTTAACAACCCAAATAACGATATCTAACTCAGGGGGGAAAGCTACCACAAATCGTGAATCATTTTGCAATTTATCAAAAAAAGTCAAAGCTGCTTTTCTTGACTTACTCAAATAACCAGCAAACTCACCCCCTGGAATTAGAGGTAATAAACGTTGAGTTGCCCAGAGTGCTACCGCCGATGAACCCGGTCTGGAACATTCAAAACTAATTTCACCTAAATGCAATTTTTCAGAACTAAAGTAAGTGAAAGGCGAATCATGTTTATAGATTTTCCCCACAGTCGGGTCTTTGAAGATAATGCAGCCACAGCCATAAGGTTGTAATCCATGTTTGTGGGGATCTACAACAATAGAATCTACTTTTTTAAGACAATCATAAGCTTTTCTAGCTTCAGCATCAAGATTATCTGCCAAGATAAAGTAACCACCGTAAGCCGTATCTGCATGAAGGCGGAACCCATATTCAGCTTGAAGTTTCAGAATCTCAGGCAAAGGATCAACGGAACCCGTTGCTGTGGTACCAAGGGTGACAATAACTGTGCCAATATCACCTTCTTGTAGCATTTTTTTTAATGCTGTAACATCCATCCGGGCGCGACTGTCACAGGGTACGGATTGGAAGGGGATGCGGAGCATACCACAAATTCTGGCATGAGCGTAGTGGGCCTGATTAGAACCAACAACTTTTTTGTTTGGTTGTAAATTTCCTGCCACCCACAAACCCTCTAAATTCGCCATTGTCCCGCCACTGGTTAGGTGTCCTAAATGAGTTCCCCACCCGAACATTTTGGCAATTTCTGCTACCGCTTCCTTCTCCATTGCCGAACTTGCCCGCCCACCATCAAGGGCATGATTGTTGGGATTGATCCAAAGGGATAGCATATATGCAAGACGGGCAATTTCTGTGGGTGGTTTGAGCATTTGCCCAACATAGAGGGGATGGGGATAGGGATAATTATCTTGCATTCGATCGGCCACTTCCAACAGTACCGGACGAAGAGCGTCTATATTAATAGAGCGATCGAATTTCGGTAAACTGTCAAAACCTTCTTCTAGTCGTGCTAGTGCTTCTTGAAGTAATCCCAAACCTTCTTTTTCTAATGTCATTATTTTGCCTGCCAAATTTTAAAAGTTTCTTCATTCCAAATACTTTCAATTGCCAGATAGACAGCAACTAGCGCAAAAGATCCGGCGGTATCGACGGCCATGTTCGGCCCTTTGAAGTTCAATATATACGAGATGCGATTGGCTGTGACAGAGGGAGCGCTCCCTATATTTGTGGAAGCATTAATCGAGTCGCGATCACTCACACTTAATTGAATATTCAGGTAATCGCTTGCTGCTATATATACCAATAAATACTCCTGTTTTTGACCCCGCCAGATTTTCTGGCACCTGTCCCCCATCTTCCAGCGCCTCCCAGGCTACTTCCAGCACCAGCCGCTGCTGCGGGTCCATGCAAGAGGCTTCTCGCGGTGAAATCCCAAAAAATTCTGCATCAAATTCATCTATTTTATCTACAAAGCCGCCCCAGCGCATTCGGATTTTGCCCGTTTTTGTCCCCTCCTCGTCATAGAAATTATCCAAGTTACAGCGGTCTTCTGGCACCTAGGTGATGGCATCTACACCATCTCGCAGCACCGTCCAGAAAGCATCTGGGTTGTTGGCACCGCCAGGAAAGAGGCAACCTATACCGATAATAGAGATCGGTTCTTTTTCCGATTTCTTCACGGAACCTGATGTGTTTTGAGTCATTAAGTGTTCCTGAGAAGTAGTGAGGGAATCAATTAAAAAATGGGATTTATCCGCCGGGATGCTTTCAAACTTGTGTCAACTGCAAGAAAAATAGATAGTTGATCGCGCTTGAGGACTGTGCCTAGGGAGGTAAACTCAATCTTTTCCCAACGCTTTGAGCATCGCCTGACTCAGCAAATCTTCCGCTTCCACGGAGTTGCCGTTCGTCCACTTGCGGCAACACCGAAACAGGTAGTCTCGGTGCTGTTGGAAAAGTGGCCATAAGGCACGGGCGGCTGCAAGCAGTTGTAAGAGTTGCCGTTCTTGGTCCGGGTTGTCTTGCCCATAGGTGCTGTCCTTAAAGCTAGTCGCTACCATAGTCCCTGAGTCCCTCAATTAGATCACTTATGCTGTCAACTGGCTAGCATTCGGATGAACGCTCTGCCCCGGAGCGGGTGCGGTAACTTGCCTGCTTCCATTAGTTAGACGTTTGGGGCAGCCAAATTGTGAATAACTCCACCACTCAATATTTTGCCGAGCTATTACCCCTGCCTACACCCCCAAACCCATCCGCCAATTAAGGACCCTATGTACTAACTGCATCAACTCCCTTTTCTGGGGCTAAAAACCTAAATTTTTTCATGCCAAATTTCGCCTACCGCCATATGGCGTTAAGCGTCGTTCGTAGTTGGGCTTTAGCCCAAAAAGTTCGTAGTTGGGCTTCAGCCCAAAAAGTTCGTAGTAGGGCTTCAGCCCTTCCTGATGTTCGTAGTAGGGCTTTAGCCCTCCGTGATGTTCGTAGTAGGACTTTAGCCCTCCGTGATGTTCGTAGTAGGGCTACAGCCCCATCCGGATGGCTAAAGCCCTACTACGAACCTATATCCTCACAGCCCACATCCCCCACTATCCGCCCACAGCCGCCAGCAGAGTCGAAAGAGCAGGGGGGCGGGGGTGCAGGGAGGCAGGGGGACCAGGGCAGTGTGGGAAGTGTGGGGAGTGTGGGGAGTTTGGGGAGTAATCTTCCCCCTCTTCCCCCTCTTCCCTCTCTTCCCCCTCTTCCCCGTCTCCCCGTCTCCTGGTCCAGAAGTCTCCTCGTCTCCTGGTCCCCGGCGACCGGGCTCTGGGCTGACGGGGTGACAACCACCTCAAAAGCCTGATAGAATCAAGGACATAGCCCTCAGACCCCGCTGAAAAAATGGGAGCTTATTCCTTCTAATTCGCATTAATTCTGTGATAATTTTTTGACAAAACTCAAGGCCGAGTAC
>DVDU01000162.1 GCA_015296065.1 Oscillatoriaceae cyanobacterium M33_DOE_052
ATATCCCGCTGGGTGGCGCCGATCGCTCGCCGCAACCCGATTTCGGCGGTACGTTCCATCACGGAGGCGATCGTGATGTTGGCGATACCGACGCCCCCCACCAACAGTGCAATTCCGCCCACAGCGAGGAGCGATCGAGACACCATTTTTAAAGTTTCCTGCTGTTCCATAATGTCCCTCACATTGTTCCAAGAGCGGAAACTTTTCCCAGGGAAACGCTGCTCTAACAATTTTATCGCTTGCTCCCCCAGATTAACTAAATCTTCCATATTTTCCGGGCGGATAGAAATCATATCAATTGTCCGATTTCCCGTAATCGCACTATACACCGCAATTGGTAACAATGCCGTCCCTTGCGGTTCGCGCCAAGAAAACATTTGCTTACTTTGCACCACCCCCACCACCACATAAGGACGATTATCAACATAAATCCGCTCCTGCAACGGATCTTCTCCCTGAAACAAATTTTCTACTAGCACCTCATCCACCACCACTACGGGGCGGAATTTATCAAAATCAGTCTTATTAAAAAACCGCCCCGCTACTAACTTTCTGCCCGCAGTTTCTAAAAAATCCTCAGAAACCGCCACCACTTCCGGTTCTTGTGCTTGTCGGTCTCGATATGATACAGAGCTACCCCATAGCAGATCGGAGGTTCCTATCCCCCGCCATCCTACCATCCGCTTGCGCAAAAATTCTAAATCTTCTAGCCGCAATTCGGCCTGACTCCTACTCACTGGATCCCAATCGGCAAAAACTCGCGCTTGGGGTGCTTCTCGTGACTCCAGTTGCTTGGCAATTACCGCCCTACCAATAGAGCGGACTTGCAGGGTGGCGCTCACCGCTCCTACCCCCATAAACACCCCCAAAGTGGTCAGGGTGGAACGCAGCAAATTACCCCGTAAAGAAAGAAAAGTCAACCGGATTAAATCAATAGTAGAAATGCTCATTTTTTATTTGTCATTTGTCCTTTGTCATTTGTCCTTTGTCATTTGTCATTTGTCCTTGGTCATTTGTCCTTGGTCCTTTGTCCTTGGTCATTTGTCCTTTGTCATTTGTCATTTGTCCTTGGTCATTTGTCCTTTGTCATTTGTCCTTGGTCATTTGTCATTTGTCCTTTGTCCAAGAGTCTCCCCGTCTCCCCGTCTCCCCGTCTCCATGTTAACCCCGGCGCCGACGGCGGGAACGAGAGTTTGATTTTTTCTCATCTTTACCTCCAGATTCAGGCGATTTGTCCGACTTTACCGTTACTTTCATCCCCTCTTCTAAGGGGTTGTCTAGTGGAGCAACGAGGATTTTATCCCCCTCTTTCAAGCCAGAGGCAATCTCCACAGCGGTCACATCTTCTAGACCGAGGGTGATAGTTAGTTTTTGGGCTTTCCCTTCATTATCTTGCACCCATACAAAAGGTTCAACACCAGCAAAATTTATCGCTTCTGTCGGTAAAACTACCACATTTTGCCGCTGCTTGACGATAATTTCTACATTTACCGCACTGCCGGGAATCAGTGTACCGCTAGGAGCATCTAGACGGACGGTGGCAGATACGGTGGCAAGTCCCGATTCGCCGCTACTACTACTACTAGCGCTACCGCTAGTTGCTACTAATGATAACTCTTCTACTTGACCTTTGAAGGTTTTTTCTTCCGGTCCGACGAGGATAACTCGGGCAAGCTGACCCCGGCGCACTTTTGGCGCGTTGAGGGTGGAAATTTGTAATTTCACCAATTCTGTGGCGGGGTTGCCTTGGATGAGTAGCTCGTCAGATTGTTTCACCACATCTCCTTTTTTTGCTTTCATCTCTAAAACAACGCCATCGATGGGAGCGGTGACGATGTTTTGCTGGATAGTTTCTTCGATTTTTTCTCGTTCTAGCTGGTGTTTATCTAGTTCAATGTTGGCAGCAGTGAGGGCATCTCTAGCATTATTTAAGTTGGTGTTAGCTTGCTGTAATTCTATTTCGGCTTGTCGCAGTTCGGTGGCGGTGGTGCTGGCTTTGGTGTCGATTTCTTCGCGGATATTTTCCTGGTTGAGGCTGGCGGTTTCTATGTCAATGGTAGCGGTTTTCACTGCTAGCTGGGCTTGCCGGAGTTCTCGCTCCGCTTGGGTTACTTCATCGCGCAGTTGGGCGATTTGGTCTTGGATTTCTGTTTGAGTTTGCTGTAGCTGCAGGCGGTTTTTCTCCTGGTCGATATTGGCGTTGGTGACAGCTAGCTCGGCGTCTCGCAGGCTCGATCGGGCTCTACGCACGGTGTTTTTTTGCTCTTGCAATTCGCTTTCGGCGATGAATCCTCTGGCCACTAGCTGTTCGTCTTCTTGTTGTTTTTCTTCAGCGGCGGCGAGGTCTTCGGCGGCTTCGATGACTTTTTGGCGCAAGCTCTCTATCTGCATTTCCTGCTGTTGCATTTGCAGTTGCTGCTGCCGCAGTTGGGGTTGGGATTCAGAGTTAGCTTTTCTAATTTCTGCTTGCAGTTTGGCGCGGGCAGTTTCCAGCTTGGTGGTGGCGTCTTGCTGCTGTTGGCGCTTTTCGGCAATGTCGGTTTGTTTTTGCTGAATTTGCAGTTGATATTCCGTGAGTTTATTTTCGGGGTTGGCGCGATAGCGGTTGCGAATTTCGTTGATTTTGGCGGCGGCAAGGTTGACAGCTTCTCTGGCGGTTGTGAGTTGTTGGCGTTTGGTTTCCAAGTCCAGTTCTTTTTGTTGGGCTTCTAGTTGGTGGTTGCGCAGGAGGGTTTCCCTCTCCGGGTCACGCAACACCACGATCGGTTCTCCGGCGCGAACCCGATCGCCCACCGTCGCCCGCACTTCTACCACCGTCCCATCTGCCGGAGATTTGAGGATTTGTTGTCCCCCCAGTTCTAAAGTGCCACTCTCATTAATTATTTCCTCCACCCCATCTTTAGTCGCCTCAATAACGCTCACTTCCACCGCTTCCGACTTACCCGAAGAGTTGCGCAGGTAAAATACAACCACAAGAGCCGCTACCACCACCAACGCAGCAGACAAAATAATCCACCGCGTCCCCTGTTTGAACTTCTCTTTGAACTTCTCCCCACCCAGTATTTCCATCATCCTCGCTCCACATACTCCCGCAGTCGCTGTTCCAGTCGGTCTAGTAATGTGTCCACATCAGCTCCCACCTGCTCGAAACACATTGGCGGTGGCGGTTCTGGCACAAACTGAATCAGCTTAATTTGTCCGGGACCGATGCCGATAATTGTCACTTCTTTTTCCGGGTTTTTGTTGTGGACTACCCCCACCACTTCTTGCAGCAAATTATTTACCTGGCTGTTCAGCCGCTCGATCGCCTCTTGAGAACAGCACACAAACCGGGGCACCGGTTCCATATCGATCCCCAGAATTTCCTCCTGATTTTGCCGCTCTTGCCGCAACCCCCAATCTAAAGCCGCCAATTCCTGCTGGTTCGCCTTGGCAAACTCCGCCAGTTGCTGCCGCCACGGCTCTTGTTTTCCTTTAACTTCGCTAATATTCATGGCCATGCCTACCTGACTTCACTAATTGTTTTGCCATTTTATCCCAATTTGATATTTATTGGCGCTCAATCTAGGGTCGAAGCATCGGGCAGATACATTATGTGGGGGGGAATAAGGGCGAAGCCGTCGGTTACAAGCTCTCGATTCTGAGTAAGAGCCTCCTCCCCCCACTGCTTCGCCCCTACTGTATTTGCCACATCGCAGTTTTTAAGGAAATTTTAATTGTTTATCACTGCTAGCACCTTGTCCGGGGGCAGTTTATCTTTAAACCACACAATCTCCACCGGCATATCCTTCAAGTCAATTCCTGCTTTTTCTAAATTCAGCCTTTCAGAAACAGCCAGAATTAAATTATCACACTGGGACTTGCGTGCCCGCGAGAATTTTTTCTGCAAATATTCAGGACGCCAGTAACCGACGATTTCCAGCAAAAAAGAACGCCCATCAGGATGCACCAGCCGAAAATCAGGAATAATCACACTACCTGGAATGGGGATTAAATCAACTTCCCTTTCCAACCGCCACGGGGTGTTTAATTTCTGCCACCGCTCCACAAATGCTTCCTCAAGCATACTATCATAAGTTTTCCCCGGCGGGTAGTGACTCACCAACCCACAATCAGAGTTTAGACTAAAGTGCAGCATTTTGCTGGTGTCACTATAGTTGTCTTGGTATTGCAAAGTCGCTTGGAGGCTCCACTTGGTCACATGGAGCAACGCCGGGAGCATTTTCGCCAGAGATAGTCCGTAGCGAGTGCTAGTTTTAAACAGACTCATTGGGCCATCAATGGTAATGGTAAACCCACAGTCGGCGTCTCCTTCAATATACGCCATTAATTGAAATAACTTCAAATAACGAAATAAAAGTTTATACTCGCCTGGGTCATTGCGATGGGCATTGATAGTCAGATGAGTAGCGCGGTAAAAAATCCCCTGTACCTGCGCCAGGTTGTACCGGTGCAGGAGCGCTTCGGGAGTTGGCGCCTCAAATTGAGTCAGAATTTTATTTTCTTCTAAATCGGCGTATAAGCCAGCTTTCACCTCTTCGGTAATTACTTCTCGCTTTAATTCCTCAGAAAGCTGGTTGGCCACTTTTTCTAAAGTCTGCTCTGTGGCATCACTACTGGGCAAGTTATCAGCGGCAATTCTAAACACTAGCTGCCGCAATTCTACCGGATCTAAGGGACTAATCACTTCAAAGGTACAAAAACTGCTTTTGAGCAGGTGCGCTAACCCCCTCTGGATGCGGTAGTCGGGGCTATTACCTTCTAATTCCCGCAATTGGCGAGTCAGCTCGCCTTGGGGACAGCCTCGGGCTTCTTGAAAACAGGTAATCATCGTGCTGGCAAGTGCCAATCTTTTCTCGTCGATAGGAAAGCGTCGGGGTGTGATGGTCTCGCCATCTTGGCGGGAAATCAGTAAATCTGTGGGGAGCATTTTCTGTGGGCACCTACTGACCTATATATCGTCATCGTCTGTCAAATTAGATGGGGGATTTTCTGGTGGGCTGTCTCCCCATTCTACTGCTTTTTCGGCGGCACGTTTCACGGAAGATTTACTGACGCCATAAAGAGGAATTACCGGGGGAGGTGCTGCTGGTTTAATTGCTGGTGGTTCGGGTGCAATTGAAATCGGCTGTTTTTGGGGGACTTGTTTGCCCCGTCGCCGGTAGGATGTGCTTTCTTCGGTGGTATCGGCGGCGATAACTTCATAGAGGATGGCTTGTTTCTCTGCATCGCTCCCACGCCGGAGAACTCGCCCCAGGCGCTGGATATATTCGCGGGGTGAACCGGTGCCAGAGAGGAGGATGGCAATGCGCGCATCGGGTACATCTACGCCTTCATTGAGGACGTGGGAAGCTACGAGGGTTTTGTATTCGCCGCTGCGAAATTTTTGCAGGATTTGGTGCCGTTCTTTGATGGGGGTTTGGTGGGTGATGGCGGGGATGAGGAAGGTTTGGGAGATGCGGTAAACTGTGGCGTTGTCGGCGGTGAAAATTAGGGTTCGATCGGGATAATGTTCCGCCAGCAAGTCGGCGAGAACGCGAATTTTTCCTGACGTGCCTAAAGCGATTTCTTTGGCTTCTCGGTGGGCGAGCATGGCACTGCGTCCCACTGCCGATCGGGCGGAGAATTGCACGAACTTTTGCCAACCTTCCAAGGTGCCCAGAGATATGCGAGATTGGCGCAAAAATTGATTGCGTAAATTGATAAGTTCGCGGTAGCGTTCCCGCTCTTTTTGGGATAAATGTACCTTAATTTGGATCACCTCGTGATGCGCCAATGCTGCCCCCGCCAGTTCCGCAGCCGTTTTGCGATAAACTTCCGGGCCAATGAGATAATTTAATTCTGTATGTTTGCCGTCGCTTCTTTCTGGGGTGGCGCTCAAACCGAGGCGATAAGGCGCAATAGAACATTCGGCAATGATGCGATAAAATTCTGTGGGTAAATGGTGACATTCATCAAAGACTATGGCGGCATAGCGATTTCCCAGCGCCTCGGCATGAATGGCAGCACTGTCGTAAGTTGCGACTAAAATTTGGGTTTTATCGCGAGAACCACCCCCCAATAAACCGATCTCAGCATCGGGGAATGCGGCTACTAAATGAGCATACCACTGGTGCATTAAATCGAGGGTGGGTACTACCACCATCGTACTGCGGGGAGTGGATTCGATCGCCAACTGTGCCAGATAAGTTTTCCCCGCCGCCGTGGGTAATACCACCACCCCTCGCCGGTTTGCCTGTTTCCAAGCTAAAAGGGCCTCTTCTTGGTGGGGATAGGGAGGCATTTCTAACTTTGATTCCAAAGTCAGGGGCACAAATGCCGCCGCCTCGTCGATAAACTCGATTTTTTCTGCCCAAAGAGACTCTACTAATGGGCGGTATTCAATCGCCGGAATCCGATATTGTTCCACCCGATCGTCCCAAGTCGCAAAATCTAACAACCGCTTCCATTTTGGCGGCGGATGCAGCAGCAGCGTTCCCCCTTGATATTTTAGCGCTGGCTTCCGTCCCATTTCTGCCCCTATTTTCTCCTTAATTCCCGCCGATTATATCATCAGAAAATCTATTTTCGGCAACTATTATTTAGGATTTGATGTGCAAGGGAGCAGGGGAGCAGGGGAGCAGGGGAGTGTGGGGAGTGTGGGGAGGGTGGGGAGGGTGGGGAGTGTGGGGAGGGTGGGGAGGGTGGGGAGGGTGGGGAGTGTGGGGAGTAATCTTCCCCATCTTCCCCATCTTCCCCCTCCTCCCCATCTTCCCCCCCCTCCCCCCCCCCCCCCCCCCCCCCCCCCCCCCCCCCCCCCCCCCCCCCCCCCCCCCCCCCCCCCCCCCCCCCCCCCCCCCCCCCCCCCCCCCCCCCCCCCCCCCCCCCCCCCCCCCCCCCCCCCCCCCCC
>DVDU01000038.1 GCA_015296065.1 Oscillatoriaceae cyanobacterium M33_DOE_052
ATTACTCCCCACACTCCCCACACTCCCCACACTCCCCACACTCCCCACACTCCCCTCTCCCTACCTGGGGACGGGGTGACGGGGAGCAATTTCTGAATTGCTCCTCCAAGGCTGGCAAACAGGAGTAAACTAGAAGTGGGTGGGTGGGTAACTATCTGTCTCTAGATGGCGATCGCCTAATGGTGTCACCCTAGCATTGTCCAGCCCGCCCGGAGGAGACTTTGGATATTTCACTCCAAGCATCGAGTCACCCACCCGCTCGCGATGCCGCAGTGTCGTGGGGGAAGACAAGAGAATCGCGAGACATCTTCACTCTTTGGGGAGTAAATCAAACGGATGTCACCCATCAAGCAAAAAGTATTAGATGCTGCCGCTGGGTGCGATCGACCACTGTAGAAGATTGAAACAATACTGGTGCCCCTCCCGGGGCGATAGGTCAGTCAATAAAGGTTTTGGGAAAGCGGGAAAGTCGAATGAACGCTCACACTTTTGATGGTAATACCGTAAATTGCCCCATCTGCCATCGCAACTCCAGTAGTAAGCCAGGAGAGCTTTGGGGTGGACTTTATACTTGTCCTTATTGTCAGGCTCGTTTGGTGATTAGTTGGAGCGGTCATTACGTCCGCGATCCTTTCAGTTTAAACCAGATGGCCAGAGGCTGGGTGGCGCCGTCCTATCGGTTCTCGGACTTCCGGTTTGGCGGCTTAATGGGAGACCGAGAGCGGCAGCACAAGTCTTTACGTTTTCTTGGCGAATCAACTTCCCTGCGCCGCCAGAGTCGTCCTCTGGCGCGCATTCTTCGGGATGTGGGTTTGACAAAGCGTCCGGTGATGTTTTTGGTTTTGGCAGGTGCCGCGATCGCTGGGATGACTTTGGCGAACTTTCAAGGTTGGACGGTGGAACGCAACCCAGTGCAAGAATTCTGGGAAGAAATTACCGAATCTTGGGAGCAACCCTAGGGTTTGTGTGGCGCGGCGGCGCCCCCAACTCACGCCGAGAGGGGTTAGTGCCCCTAGCGAGTCACCAAAATCCAGCCACCCGCTGCCGCTACCTGCTTGGAGTGCTTTAAGTTTAGCTCCGAGATAGTTTTTTCTTGCAAAAGCAAGTAGGGATGGGGGTTTTCTTCCCAGTAGCGGTGGATTTGCTCCGGGGTAACAGCGGCAATAATCCGCCGATCGCTGTAAAAATTCAGGGAAGGTCGATGATTGGGGTAATCTGTAAAAACCACCTGGTCTGGGGGCACCTGTCGCTGAATCATGGCTGCTACTGGCAACACCGGATAATCTTCCCCCAACTCCCACACCCAGGATGGGGAAGAAACAAATAAGCACAGGGAAACATACATCCCCCAAAACAAAATTAAGATAAATTGCCGGTCTTGTCGGTAAAATAGAATCCCACTGAGGGTCATAGTGAGAGCCACCGCCACCAATGTCACCGGGATGGCTTTTCCCGTATGGAGGAAGAGGCCAAAATAAATGCTGCTTCCCCAAGCGGCTACCGCTATCAATCCCAACACTGCCACCCCAAATCGGGGATAGAGGCGCAGCCGTTGAGCCGGATTGAGGGGTGAAGGACTGTAGGTATCCGAGCCTAACCAAACTTGCGCCAGCCAAGCACCACAGGCGAGCGCTACGGCTGGGTAAACTGGCAATACGTACCAGGGGAGTTTGGTACTCATCACGGAAATCACGAGTAAATAAACCCCTGTCCAGACGAGGATTAATTTTCCCCAACCCAAAATCCGATTTGACCAAGCTAAGCGCAAGCCATAAGGCCAAAATAAAAGCCACGGCCAAGCGTATTTGAGGATTTCTAGGAGATAATACCAGGGGGGACCAGAGTTCTGGTCCACGGGGGATAAAATTCGCTCCCAAGATTGGCTGACAAAATGGGCGCTGATGAATGAGGCGCCGTAGTGCTGCCATTGGGCGGCGTACCAAGCCACAGCAGGAGCCATCCCTAGGACTAAACCGCTCCAGATATAGCCGGAAGCGAGCAAGCGTGGGGTATCCCACAGGGCAAATATAATGGCGATGCTCACTAAAGGCAGTGCCACTAATCCTTTGGTGAGGCTCAGCAGTCCTAAGCCAATACCGATGCCTAAGCCATAGCGTAAATCCCGGCGCGATCGGAGCAGACACCACACCATGAGCAAGAAAAAACATAGCACGGCGCCATCGAGCATGGCGAGGCGTCCGTGGCGTACCACTGGGAGCAGGGTGAGATAAACCAGGGCGGCAAAGATTGCTGGTCCACGGAGGGGAAACAGTTCTCTTCCGATGCCGTACAATAATGGCACGCTGAAGGCGCACAGCATTGCTCCTGGTAGTCTGGCTGTCCATTCATTCACACCGCCGATACTATAGGCTATGGCGATTAAGGTATGAACTAAAGGTGGCTTGTTGAAATAAGGCTCACCGTCCAAGGTGGGGTAAAGCCAATGGGTATCGGAGCGGGAAATCTCCCGCGCCACTTGGGCGACTATGCCTTCATCCCAATCTCGCAGGGGCAGGTCCCCCAAATTCATCTGATAGAGCAAAATCGCCGCCAGCAAGAGGCCCAAGACCCACAACTGCTCGATCCAGCGCCGATCGTGCGCCCCAGCCTCCGCCGATGCGTTTAAGCGAAAAATCTCCTCGTACATGCCAATTCCACAGTTCTGTTTCTTATTTCACCCTCAAGCATCACCACCGGGGTGACTCGGAGGGTGACTCGGGGATGGGGTGGTGGGACGGGGAGACGGGGAGACGGGGAGATAATTGACAATTATCAATTATCAATTATCAATTATCAATTATCAATTATCAATTGTCCCCCAGTCTCCCGTCCCCCAGTCCCCCCGTCCCACCACCCCATCCCAGTCCCAACTCAGATTGAGATTTGCTTAAATTATGAACCCACGGTAACTTTTTTGGTGTATATTAACCCAATACAATGCCAAAAAACAGTCCTGTAAGTAAGCTCAAAGCCCTTTCGGAGTCTCAGAACCATGAATTTGCCTTTCATTTTAGATTTAGCGATCGGCTTAATTTTTGTTTACCTAATTCTCAGTCTCCTGGCTTCTGAAATCCAGGAACTCCTGACCACATTGCTGCAGTGGCGAGCCGAACATTTGCGGAACTCCATTGAAGTCATGCTCTCCGGTGGCAGTGCCTCCAGCGAAATCCAGAAAACTCAAGCTCTAATCAATGACCTTTATAACCACCCTTTAATTAACAGCCTCAATCAAGAAGCCAAAGGAAAAGTAGCTCATACTTTTCGGATTTGGGGCAATTCCATAATTAAATTCTTCAATAAAATCGCCAAAACTGAAAGCACTTTTGGCGATAAAAATAGCGGACCATCTTACATTCCTCCAGAAGCATTTGCCTCCTCTTTGATGGAAAAACTGCACATCAAGGAATTTGCCAGAGTCTTGGCAGCTACAAGATTGACAAATTTTAAAGAATCGCGATATAGTGAAGTGCTGCAAATTGTTAATATAGCGGCAATTAGTGAAACAGAGCAAGAGGGTTTAAAAAAAGAGCTGGATAAGCTGGCCGCCGAGTTTAATCAAATTATCGGCGAATTTCAAGACGGCAAAATTAACTTAGAATTAAGTATTTATAACCTAGCGATAAAATTGGGATATTTTATAGAAGCCCTGCAAACTTTATTACCAAAACAGCCAGAAAATCAGGAAATTATCGATAAATTAATTAGAGTAAGAAAAGAATATTTTGGCAGCGATATTCAAAGAAAACTGGTGCTGAAGAAGCTCAATCCTACAATGAGTGAAGTAATAGAAGAGTTTCGCCGCAATGGAGAGATCGCTGCGGAAGTCAAAAGAATAATGCAAGATAAAGACAGTGCAGCTTATCAGGGATTTGAGAAGCTTCTGAATACTTTGCCGGAATCTGTAAAAGACAGTATGGCGGCTTTGAGTAAAAAAGTGCGGGAACAGGGAGAGGAGTTAGAGCAAGATATAGATAAATTCCAGCAGGAGATTGAGCAGTGGTTTAACAGGTCACTCGATCGGGCATCGGGGGTGTATAAGCGCAATGCTAAAGGGGTGGCGCTTGTAATTGGGTTTCTGGTAGCGGTTGTCTCTAATGCAGATACGATGCACATTGTGAACAGGTTATCAAAAGATACCGTACTACGGGGGACAATTAGCAACTATGCAGCGGATACAATCGAGAATAATCCGAATGGGGATCAAGCCGCTTTAGATGATCTAGTAAAAAAAGTTAGCGTGGAGCTGAATACAGTTTCTCTGCCCATCGGCTGGAACAGTTATAATTTGGAGCAACAGGCGGAGGCAGAATTCCGGTTGCCTCCGTTTCAGAAGCAGGGCGAGGGATTGGAGATTCCTTTTGTGAAAAGGGTTTTGGGCTGGGCACTCAGCGGGGTGGCGATTTCTATGGGGTCGGGTTTTTGGTTTGATTTGCTGGGCAAGGTGATGAACGTCAAGAGTATGGGCAAGAAATCTAAATAGTGTGATTTCCTCATCCCGCCAGTGGGCGGACTGCTGGGAATTGTAGGACCGGGAGAGACAAGGGAAGATGGTGCAGACTTTGGCGATTGTTACCTCTGCATCGCTCCCCATCCCTCCTGATTATTCCCCATCTCTGTAAGTCTCTGGTGTGTCTCCTAGGGGGTCAAGGTAACTGATGAGATGGGATGGTTGCGAAAACCAGAAGATGAGGGAATAAATTATTATAAGCGGCGGGAGTGCAGGAACTCGGTGGGGAAATACTACAGGGCTGCCTTAGTTAAACTCAAGTCATAAGTTACCAGAAAGAAAGAGATGTCTGATCTAAATGTGAATACCAAATCTGATTCTAGTCAAGGCGATTTGGAGCAAAAGGTAGAAATTCTGACTCGCGAGTTAGGCGAGAAGGATTTGGCGCTACAGGAAGCGCTACAGGAGTTGGCGCGGATGCGTCAGCATCTGCTCCATGTGGAAAAAATGTCAATGTTGGGGGAAATGGTTTCGGGGATTGCCCATGAAATTAATAATCCGATTAATTTCATCTATGGCAATTTGCCCTATGTGGAAGAGCATGTGGAGGATTTGTTTTCGGTTCTGGAAGCCTATGATGGGGCTTACCCGGATAAGGGGGGGGAGGTAGAGGAGATTCTCGAGGAGGTGGAACTGGATTATATTCAGGAGGATTTACCTCGGGTGGTGAATTCAATTAAGGTGGGGGCGGAGCGGATTCGGGATTTGGTGATTAGCTTGCGGAATTTCTACCGTCGGGATGAAAAGGATATGAAACCGGCGGATTTGCTGGCGGGGATTGAGAGTACGTTGGTGCTGCTGAATAACCGGTATAAGCAAAATATTGAGGTGGTGAAGCAGGTGGAAAAGATTCCGCAGGTGGAATGTCATATTAACCAGGTGAATCAGGTGTTTATGAATGTGATTGGGAATGCGATCGATGCGCTCTTGGATAAGCATTGGTCAGAACAGGATGGGGAAACTGAGGAGGTACAACAGGCGCCAAGGCAGAAAAGACGGATTGAAATTGCGGTGAAGCCTTCCGGGAAACATGGGGTGTTGGTTTCTGTGACGGATAATGGGCCGGGAATGCCTCCAGAAATCAGGGAAAGGGTGTTTGAGCCGTTTTTTACGACGAAACCGATCGGGGTGGGGACGGGTTTGGGTTTGTCGATTTCCCGCCAAATTGTGGTAGAAACTCACGGGGGACGGATGGAATGCCAATCTCAGCCCGGTGATGGTACGACTTTCACGGTGGAGCTGCCCGTTTCTCAGGGGGTAAGAGCGGAGTTTGCCGCAGAACGGTAGGCGGCGGGTTTTAAAAAATAAACATAATCCGCACTTGCCATTGGGAGTCGGGGGGTAGGCTTTGTGCCGTCGGTTCGTAGTTGGGCTTTAGCCCTTCTTGATCTTGGGCTGAAGGGGCGATTCGCTTTTCGCCCCGACTACAAACCTGGTCAGCTCTGACGATTTGGATTTGTTGGATGAATTCGCGAAAGTAGAAGCGGCGTTCGGCTTCGGAAAGGTCGAGCCAAAATTGAGCCAGGGAAATGGTGCGGAAGGTTTCGCCCAGGTTGACGGGAGGGAGTTGGGCGCGTTGGTTTTGGAGCTGGGCGATTTCGGTGCGCAGCTTGTAGGCGCGTAATTCGGCGGTTTCGGGGTCGAGGATGCCTTTGGCGCAGAGGTCGGGGAGTTGGGCGAGGATTTGTTCTTTGGCGGCGATCGCGGCAGCAAAATTTTCCTCCCCCTGTCCGGAAGTCCCCCCGTCTCCGAGTCTCCCCGTCTCCCCGTCATTTTTTTGGGCTAAAGCCCAACTACAAACCGGCCCCGTCTCTCCTTCTAACTGGCCGATCGTGCGGGGTAATTCCTGACAAAGAGTATTAATGCAAAGGTGTAAGACTTCTTGGTAAGGAAGTGCTTTGCATTTGGGTTGTTGGGGACATTCTGTGGGTCGCAGGTAGAGGTACTCCTTTCCGCCTTTGGGGGCAGAATTGCGGTGGGTGGTAACGCGGCTTACGGTCATGGGGGACTGACATTGACCGCAGCTCACTAAACCGGCGAGGGAGCGTGGAGCGGAAGCGGTACGGGGGGGTAGCCGCCGGTTGCGGCGGAGCAATCGATCGACCTGGGCGGCTTCTTCGCGGGAGACGATGGGGATGTGGGTGTTGGGAATAATTTCACCATTTTGGTAGGCGAGGTCTCCCCGATAGGCGGGGTTGGTGAGCCAGCGGCGACCGGTGGTAACAGAGATGTTTTTGGCGTATTTTTGCTTGAGGTGGCGGACGGCGCCTCGCAGGGAACCGTAGAGAAGGAAGGCCCGAAAAAAGTCTTTAACCACGGGAGCGGCTTTGCGATCGATGGTGTAGCAGTCCTGACCCCGGCAATACCCATAAGGAGCTTTTCCCGGTGGTGGTAAGGCTTTGATGCGGTTGCGAGCGTGTCCGGTGCGGATGCGGCTACTGTGCAAGTGCTGTTGCACCTGGGAGAAGAGCTGTAGCAGTTGGGGTGTTTTGTCGGTGGTGGGTATGGGTTGAAAGCGGGGATAAATGCCTTCTGGTTGGGCAATGGCGATGGGGATATGGAGCTGTTCTAGCTGGCTGAGACGATCGGCCACTTCGGCAAGGGTTGAGCCTAATTCTTCTAGTCCCCGAATTAACAATAGCGCCACTGGGGTGGTTTGGCAGTCCCCTAACATTTGCTGCCATGCGCTGCGCCCTCCCAAATCCCGGTATATCTCTAATGGCATATCTGGCCATTCCGGTTCTAGCGGCGTTGGCAATAGTGGGTCATAGTAGAGGTAAGCGATCGTCTTCATGGCTGTTCATGGCTCAAAGATGCCCGGTTTTTTTACCGGTGGCGCGTTTGCATTCACAGTAGGAATTCAGGGTTACTCTAAAGGTGACGATTTCTAGGGTTCCCTCAACACAAAAAATATTGCATACTATGAAGCAAATCCCAGCGGGGAAATCAACTCCAGCGCCCCTACCCGATTCCCAATGCAGAGGTTCAATGACTCCGAGCCACCATCAATGCACTTGCTGATTTTAGCAAGTCACCAGGAAAATCTAGAAACAATTGCCACAACCCTCGATTACGCTGGGGTGATTTTTACATATGATGTGGCCTCGGATATCGCCCAAAGTCAGGTGCTGCTCCAAAAGGTGAAATACGATGCCGTGATCTGGGAAGAAAAAATTCCCGACACGAGGGAGCTGCCTCTGTTGCAAATGGTGCGAGCATCACAGCCGGAAATTCCGGTAATTTTGGTGGCGGAAATTTTGGGAGAAGAGGGGGCGATCGACTGCATCAAAGCGGGGATATCTGACTGTGTAATCAAAGATCGCTGGTTTCGCCTCCCCCTGGTATTGCGCCGCTCCCTGGCGGAATTTGCCCAGCGCCGAGCCCGAGAAATAGAGCTGTTACAACTGCGTTCCTCCCAAGCACTGCTCAACCAAATCAGCCGATCGCTCAACTCCAGCCTCGACTTAGCCTCAATTTTGCACCAAATCGTTGAACTCACCGGGCAATGTTTCGATGTGGACCGGGTGGTGATGTTTTCTTTGTCTGGGGAAACTGTGACGGCGATCGAAGAATGGCGCGCCTCACCAGAAGTACCATCCCTGATTGGATTCCAAGCTCCCCTGGTCGAGTGGATCTATCCTTGGGACCCCGGACAAGATTTGCACGACCACTGGGTTTTCCATGTCCCTGAATACGACCAAATGCCCAAATCCCCCATTTGGCAAGCGCAAATCCACAGGGGGCAAATTCTGTCTTTGCTGCGAGTGCCCATCTATATCCGTCATCGCTTCTTTGGGGCGCTGTCTTTGCACGTCACCACCAACCGCCGCCGCTTCAGCTTTGAGGAAATCCATCTGCTCGAGCAAATGGCTGACTTCGCCGCGATCGCGATCCACAACACCCAAAACTACTCCCACCTAGAAAATTTAGTTAAACAGCGCACTCAACAACTAGAACAAGAAAAAATCCTCTCTGAAGCCGCCAACCTCGCCAAAACCGAATTCCTCTCCAATATGAGCCACGAATTCCGCACCCCCCTCACCGGTATTCTGGGCTTTTCCAACGTCCTGCTCCAGCAAATCTTCGGCCCTTTAACCGCCAAGCAAAAACAATACATCGCCAGCATCGCCGAATGTGGTCAACACCTCCTCGACCTGATCAATGACCTGCTCGACCTCTCTAAAGTCGAAGCCGGGAAAGAAGACCTCAATATCCAAACCATCATTGTCGAAGACCTTTGCCTCGCCTGTCTCTCCCTCATCCGTGAGCGCGCTCAAAATCACGGCTTAGAATTAAAACTGGAAATCCCCCCTCATATCACCACCTGCTCGGGGGACCAACGCCGCCTCAAACAAATCCTCTTCAACCTCCTATCCAACGCCATCAAATTTACCCCCTCTGGCTCCATCACCCTCCGCGTCGAGAGTGCCGAAGGTCAAATCGGCTTTGCTGTCATCGACACTGGTATCGGCATATCCCCAGAGGGTCAGACCCAGCTTTTCCAGCCTTTCCAACAGCTCCATACCGGTTTCGTCAGTAAATACGAGGGAACTGGTCTCGGTTTGGCTCTCTCTCGGAAACTGGCTCAACTCCACAACGGCGATATTACCCTAGTTTCAGAACTCGGCAAAGGCAGCACTTTCACCCTTTGGATACCCAATCTGGGCTCTTATTAGGGCTTTAGCCCAAACTGGGTTCGTAGTTGGGCTTCAGCCCCATCTTAACGGAGACTACAGGAGACGGAGGGAGGGCTAAAGCCCTACTACAAACCTGCTTCAGCCCAAAAAAAGGTTCTTAGTAGGGCTTCAGCCCCATCTTAACGGAGACTACAGGAGACGGAGGGAGGGCTAAAGCCCTACTACAAACCTGTTCCCTGAACCAAATCCTTAAATCTGAGTCAACTCAATCACATTGCCATCTGGGTCGCGCACGAACATGGCCGCACGCCCGGAAGCACTCATCTGCACGGGAAACCCGCCCGCTTCCAGTTCCTCTTTGGCGGCGAAGATATCCACTACCCCCAATGCCACATGCCGGTTTTGCCCCCACTTCTCCTCGTTGACCAGAGTATCCCCTACCCGTGGGGCGACAATCAGGTGAATCTGAAAATCTCCTAGCTGATACCACGCTCCTGGATATTTCAGGGGACGATTCACCTTTTCCAGTCCCAGTACCTGAGCGTAAAACTGCTCGGCTCGTTCCAAGTCGGAAACCAGAACAGCGGCGTGGAGGGATTTGGCAATTTGCATGGGCATTGATCAGAATTGAACCGGATAATGCCATTATCGCCAAAAATGTGTTAATTAAAGCTAGACAGTCCCGCCTAAATTCAAGTTCTCAAAGTGCAAAACCGGACAATCGATTGGCTACTGGCTGGGGCAACTACCTTTGTCGTGGGTGCCATCATCGCTTTAATTCTTGGCCAGAATGCGCCCCACAGCTTGGGCGTCGGTCTGGCAACTACCGCCACCAGTTTGGGGTCGGCTGCCATCCTCAATAGCAGGATGACGGCTCGCATGGCGGTTTTGGAGCAGCATATTGCCGACACCGATCGAGCAAGAGCATTGAAACAAGAGCTACCGGAATTAAAATCCCAATCCGCCAGCCTCATCGCTCGCAATGACGAACTCCAACGGCGTCTCGAACAGCAGCAACAGGAAATCGCCGCCGCCCTAGAAAAATCAGGCATCACCAAAGGTCAGCTCGCCCAACTGCAAGCCCAAGCCAACGAAATCAAAGCCACCATCACCGCCCTCCTCGGCCAAAAACAAGACCTCGATCGGCGTCTTGCTGCCCTCAATAGAAATTACCCCGACTTGAGCGCCTTAGAGGGGCTACAACAGCGCATCCATGAATGCCAACTGGAAAAAACCAGCTTGGAAGCGCAAATCACCGCCCTGGGCAACCGCTTAGGCGCAATGGAAGACCGCCGCCAAAGCCTACAACAGCTAGAAGCCAATCTCGCCATCCGACAAGCAGAATTAGACCAGCTCAACAGCCGGATTCAATTCGGATCCGGACTGGCGGGGGAAGTGATGGAAAATGAAGCAAAGCTGCAATACCTCAAAGCTCAATGCCAGCAACTACTCACGGAGCGGCAAAACCTAGAAGGGCTGATTAATCAGCTCCGGCTCGAACAACAGCAACTCGATCGCTCCCTGGAAGAAAAAACCGCCCAATACACCAGTCTAGTCCAAAAACAGCCGGAAGTGGAAGCCATAGAAAGGCAAATTTTCCACTTGCGCCTAGAAAAAAAGGAGCTGGAACTGGAGAAAGAGCGTCTAGAACACTCTGTATCTACCCAAGCCCCCTACTACAAAGACCCTTTGCAAACTCTGAAAATGCCCCTCTGGTCGGAATCTGAAATTTCCCATGATTTCAGTACCACGAACACCGACGAAGAAGAGTTTTTAAAAGGTTTTTCTGCTTACGTCCAGAAAAGCGGTTTTTATTTTCCCTCCCGCACCATTGCCGCTTTCCACACCTCTTTAAAGGTGCAAGGAATTTCGGCATTAGTGATTTTATCCGGGATTAGCGGCACAGGCAAAAGCGAATTGCCCCAACTTTACGCCAAATACATGGGTGCCCAATTCTTAATGCTGGCAGTGCAGCCCCGCTGGGATTCTCCCCAGGATTTGCTCGGTTTTTACAATTACATGGAAAATCAGTTCAAGGCCACATCTTTAACTCGCTCTATTTATCAATATAATCACTCCCCCAAATGGCAGGATAAAATCGCTTTAATTTTATTAGATGAAATGAATCTGGCGCGGGTGGAATATTATTTCAGCGAATTTCTCTCTAAGCTGGAAAGCCGCCGCCACCATGATGCTTATCTGGATATTGATTTGGGCAATTTGACGTTACCGGAAGGGGAACGCCACTTAAAAATTCCGCCGCAGTTTTTCTTTGTGGGGACGATGAATGAAGACGAAACTACTCAAACTTTATCGGATAAGGTGCTAGACCGAGCAAATGTGATTACCATGTCTCGTCCCCTCAAGCTGTATTTGGGTAATCATGGTCATCCACCAGAGCTAGGGAGTGGCTGTTTGAGTTACCACCAGTTTAAAAGCTGGTGCAAGTTGCCCAACCCTAGCCAACCCGTAGTGCGAGAAGTCGAGCGACTGCTGACGCAAACTAATCAAATTATGGAGGATATGGGGCATCCGTTCGCCCATCGGGTTTATCAGTCTGTGGTGCATTATACGGTTAATTATCCGGGAGTGGGGGATAATCTTACGGCTGCGGCTTTGGCGGCTCTGTCGGACAGTTTCGCTCAGAAAATCCTGCCTAAACTCCGGGGGATAATTATTGAAGATGAGCGCACTATGGATAATTTAGACCGGTTGGGCTCGATTGTATCTGGTTTGGCTGATGCGGCTTTGACGGCGGCTTTTGCTAAGGCAAGGCAGGGCTATCAGTTCCAATGGCGGGGCATTAGTTATGATGTTTAGTGGTTTGTCATTTGTCCCGTGTCATTTGTCCCTTGTCCCTTGTCCCCTTGTCACTTGGAGGAGAAACCGGGTTTCTGAGACAATTTTGGGTTTTCAACCGAGGTTTGGTTAAGAAACCCGGTTTCTGGCAGACAAAGGACAAAGGACAAAAGACAAAGGACAAATAACACTTAGGAGATCAATGATGTTTTTTTTATATCCCAATTTATTTGCTTATTTGAATGGCAGAGAACCTCTGGGTTTAGACGCGGAACTGGCGGCACGCGATCGGCCAGTGATAGCCATCGATAATAGTAGCACTATAGAACCCATACGCAACCGCCATCATATGGTAGCTGCAGCAGTAAAAAGCCCGCGTTTTCCCGGCAATAATCTGGCTTTTGAGCTAGCCTTTCCTTACCTGCAACCGACAGATAATCTGAATAAGTTACAGCGTACTTGGGATTTACCGGGGGGGCAAATTCACATCGCTGATGTGGTGGTTGATGGTGCGGGAATGGACTGGGAGCAGGCCAATGCTGATGTGGATGATACAGTGGCTTTGATGCTACAAAACCTGATTAATGTCTTTGCTAACCTCGGCAATACCACAGAGACAGAAGCGGAAATAGCTTTATTAGATTTGCCCCAACAGATAGCCACAGACTCAGTGGGAGCGGCTCACCTGCCTTTAGTTGTCAGTTTGAATCGTCGCTACAAACTGCATCGCAATTTAGAAATGCTGTTGCCCACATTGCAACACCAGCTCCGCCGTCGAGCCGAACTGATGCCAGTAGGAAAAATTCAGGAGCTAGATGCTTATTCTCTGCGAGATTATATCCGCCGTCCCGGTAAAACTGGGGCGGAAAAAGCTGGGGAAAAGCAAGAGTTAATGGCAGTTAACCGCTATCAAGATTATAACACGGCGGAGAATCAGTTTTTACTTTATTTTGCCAAGATTTTACGGTGGGAATGCTCCCTCTATGAAAAAAGCAGAGGCTCCCATTATCGGGCTGAGGTAACACGCCTGCGCCACCTCACGGATAGTTTGCACTCGACTTTGGAGAAACGGCGTAGTTTGCATCTGGCTCCGGGGGAGCGGTTGCCCAAACCAAATCAGGTTTTGCTCAAACATCCTCTGTACAACCGGGTTTATAAGGCTTATCTTGATTATCGGGGAAAATCTCGGGAAAAAGCCCAGTTATGGCCTTATAGAAATCAGCTTTTGGCGGAGGCGGTGGGGATTTGTCTGCTGGCGGCTGTGGTGAAGTTACCGGGAGCGAAAGTGTCCCCAGAAGCGAAGTTAATTTGCTCTCGCCAGCCTGATGGGGGGCAGTATTTGCGTCATCATGTGAATTGGCCGGAAATTCCGGTGTTTGTGGGTGGGAAAGTCTGCCATATCCGGGTTAGCAAACCGACGGCTGATGAGCCTTGTTGTGATTGGTTACTGCGGGTGGAGGTTCCCGAAAAAGGGCGGGTGGTGCAATTGCCGATATGGGTGTTTTGGTATAGCCCGAATTCGGCGGCGGTCTCGGAAGCGGAAGTTTATTTAAGTGGCTGGCGAAATTATCCCGTGGGCTTGTTATTTTACTTGCAGGAGCGCGCTAATAGTTACTCAGAAACGGGGGATATCGGTCAGCTAATGACGGGCAAAATTTGGCCTTTTCAGTTGCCCGGTTCTCCTGGTGGCGGTGGTTGGGCAACGGCGGTGGATTTTCTCCAGGAAGTTTTGCAGCGTTGGTTATGGTTGATTTTGTAATGATTTCTGTAGGGGGCATTGCCCCCCTACTCTGGCTTGATATGAGATAAAATCTGGATGTGGTAATTGGAGGAAAAAACTGATGGATAAATCAAACCCGATTAATCCTTGGCAGTTGAAACCTTGGTGGTGTCAGCCTTGGTCAATTTTACTGACGGGTGTCAACTTGATGGGGGGGAGCTGGTTATTGCTCCATAATATTTGGGTGACTGTGGTGGTGGCGGCGCCAGTATTGGTGTGGATGGGATTTTTTTTGCTGGTTTGGCCAAAATTGATGCAGGCGGAACTGATGGGCGGGGCAAAGGATGAGGGATGAAAGGGTTAGGCGGGGATGGTATCATGGGGGGCACTGCTGGGAGTGAATTTATGAAAGGAAAGTATGTGTTACTGACTGGTGGGACGGGTGGTCTGGGTATGGGTGTAACTCCTGCGGTTTTGGCGAGGGGTGGCATTCTGACGATGACTTATCGGAATGCCCAACAAGTGGAACGGATGAAAAGTATTGTATCGCCTGCGGATTTTGCCCGGATTCGGTGGGTGCAACCTAATTTGCTGGATGAAGCTGCGGTGGCGCAGGTGGTGAATGAGATGGAAAGGGTGGATGTGCTGATTCATTTGGTGGGGGGTTTTGATATGGGTAAAACCCACGATTACACTTATGAAGGGTTTAAATATCAGTTGGAAATGAATTTGCACACGTCGTTTTTACTGGCTAAGCATTGTTTGCGGCGGATGCTGGAAACGGGTTATGGTCGGATGGTGATGATTAGCTCGCGGGTGACGGAGCAACCGTTGGGGCAAATGGCGGCTTATGGGGCGGCGAAGGCGGGTTTGGAGGGGATGACGCGGGCGATCGCGCAGGAAACTAAGGGCACCAACATCACGGCTAATGTGGTTAGTCCCGGTATTATCGACACTCCGGGCACCAGGCAGGCAATGGGGGCGGAAAATGCCGTAAATTGGGTAAAACCGGATTCTTTGGCGGCTGTGATTTGCTTCCTGGCTTCTGAAGGGGCTGGGGATATACGTGGCGCTGTGGTGCCGGTGTATGGCAATACTTAGAATTAAGGGGGGAGAATTGTAATTTGTCCGCTTTTCATTTGTCCATCTTCATTTGTATGAATAAACAACTGACAAAGGACTAAGGACTGCCGGACTAATGACCAATGACCAATAACCAATGACCAATAGCTAAAATGGTAAAAACTTCGTGGGAGAGTCCCAGCTCGATGATGCCGGTCCATTGCACGAAAGGACACCATAACCCGCCAGGAAGTCGCTTTTGCCAGTATTGCGGGGAGCGGTTGGTTTTGGCTCTGGGTAAGGATTTGTCTCACGGGATGATCGTGGGCGATCGCTACCGGATGGTGCGGGAACTTGGCCACGGTGGTTTCGGGCGCACTTATTTGGTAGAGGATATCAACCGGTTTGGGGAAAAGTGCGTCCTCAAAGAGTTTGCGCCTAAAGTGCAGGGCACTCAGTCTCTGAAAAAGGCTGAGGAGCTATTCGCTCGGGAGGCGGGGGTACTTTATAAGCTGCAACACTCCCAAATTCCGAAGTTTCGGGAGCTGTTGCGGGCGAAGGTGGGGGATGCTAGCCGCCTATTTTTGGTGCAGGATTATGTGGAAGGTTGGACTTACAGCCAGTTGTTGCAAGAATGCAAGCGCCAGGGCAAGCGGTTTACGGAGGCGCAAGGGCGGCAGTTATTGCTGGACTTGTTGCCTGTGTTGGATTACATCCATTCTCTTGGGGTGATTCATCGGGATATCTCGCCGGATAATTTAATTTGGCGCCGCTCGGACCAGTTACCGGTGCTGATTGATTTCGGCGGGGTGAAGCAGGTGGCGGCGAATTTGGAATCTGAGTATCGGGCAGTTGGGGCGACACCGGCGCCGATGGCGACGATTTTGGGGAAGTTGGGGTATGCACCGCCGGAGCAGATGCGATCGGGTGCGGTTTATCCCCATAGTGATTTGTATGCTTTGGCGGTGACGGTGGTGGTGCTGGTGACGGCGCGGGAGCCGCAGCAGTTGTTTGATGACCAAACTTTGCAGTGGCGGTGGCCCGAAGAGGTGCGGGTGGAGCCTTTGTTGGCGCAGGTGCTGCAGAAAATGCTCTCGGCGCGCCCGGGCGATCGTTTCTTGCGGGCGGCTGAGGTTTGGCAGGCTCTTCATGCTACATCGCCTGCGCAGATTTCTGGGGGCCGGGTGGGAACGGAAATGCCCCCGGAAATGGCGGCCCCAGTGCGGGGAGAAGCGGCGACGGCATCCCCGGAAGGTGAAGCGGTGACCAATGGGGCGATCGTCTCTCGGCAACCGGTTCTACTGTGGTGGCATTTTTTGCTGTTTTTGCTGGTGAGTGTCACGGGGGGGGCGGTGGGATGGTGGGGCGCCCATAACTGGGTGCGCATGCCGATGTCTTTACAGCAGGAGGAGATGCCCCAGGAGCCGCCGACTTTATTTGAACCGTTGAGGGAGGAACCAGCCTTGGATGCGACTTTTTCTGAGGCGGAAAAGAAGCGTAAGCAGGCGCTGAGCGATCGGCGGGTGGCTCTGGGGGTGGATGCCAATTTCTTTGGTCGGTTGGTGGATGAGGCTTTTTACCAGGAGTATCCGGAGAAACAGGGGGTTGAGTTGGGCAAGGGTGAGGAAGATGCGGTGTGGCGTGAGCGTTGGGATACGATCGCGGAGCTTTTGCTCGATCGGCTCTCGGCAGTGAGCGATGAGGAGGCGCGGCGGCGTTTGGGCCTCTATGGTGTGGGGGATAGAGAGCGGTGGCGGCGAATGGTAAACGAGCTGCACCTCGGCATCAGCGCCCTTTACGATTTGGCTGATGCCAAGTTCTACCACCTATTTCCTCAGTGGCAAGGACGGGATTTTATTGAGTTGCAAGCAGGGCAGGTTTGGTCGGCGATCGTCTCTGATACGATCTTAGCCTTGCAAGATGGCACCGCCCTAGAAGAGATTCGTTTTCCTCCCGGGGCTTTCCGCACGCAAGTGGCAGGCACTCTCCCCCCTGGTGGCGGCAAAGCCTATATCGCCTACCTCAACCAAGGTCAAATTCTGCGCCTCAACTTACAAGCTGACGCCGCCACCCGCTTGTCTGTGTACGCCCCCAGTGGTAATGAATACCCCCTCCTTGAAGACTCCTCAGAACACACTTTGAGCGCTACTTTATCTGAATCTGGTTATTATGAAATCACTATTGTTTCTGCCGACCCAGAACATATTTACTACAATCTCAATGTCGCCGCCGACCAGGTAACAACTGAGTAAATCCACATAATTAAAGCCCCAATCAAATCAGGTTCTGTATTTTGGGCAGTAGGGGCAATTCGCGAATCGCCCCTACTCCTACTGGTGATGAAGCGACTCCGAGGTGAGGCACTGCCCACCCTACTCCGGCTCGATGTGAAGTTTTTTTCGGTTGACGTACTTATTGGTAATCTGCAACTTTTTCTCAAGATTGCAAAACATTGCGAAAAGTTAATAATTCTTACACAAAACAATAAAGGGATTGTTTTAGTCATAGGCTAGATCTGAATTGTTTTGCTGGTGAGGCGGATTGACTAGAAAATATACTCAGCATCAGTACGCTTGGCAAGCACGGGTAGAGGGCAACCACTGAGTAGGGCCAACCACGGGGGGATTGCCCCTACGGAAATTGTGAGAAAATGAGAAACGGCCAACAACTGGCAAACTCTCAACTGTCTTGGAATACCACAAAGGAGAACGCTTTATGAAATTGGCTTACTGGATGTATGCAGGCCCAGCTCACATTGGCACGCTTCGCATCGCTAGTTCTTTTAAGAATGTTCACGCGATTATGCACGCTCCTCTGGGAGATGATTATTTCAATGTGATGCGATCGATGCTGGAGCGGGAGCGGGACTTCACCCCAGTAACTACCAGCGTGGTCGATCGCAATGTGCTAGCCAGGGGTTCTCAAGAAAAAGTGGTCAACAATATCGTCCGCAAAGACCAAGAAGAATCGCCAGACTTGATTGTGCTGACGCCTACTTGCACTTCCAGCATCCTGCAAGAGGACTTAAACAACTTTGTGGAGCGAGCGCAGATGGATGCGAAAGGTGATGTGTTGCTGGCGGATGTGAATCACTACCGCGCCAATGAATTGCAAGCAGCCGATCGCACTTTGCAGCAAATCGTCCAATATTATATCAGTAAAGCGCGCAAAAAAGGCGACTTGCCATCAGATAAGACCGAGAAACCATCGGTAAATATTATCGGTATTTCTACCCTAGGTTTCCACAATAACCACGATTGCACCGAACTAAAACGCCTGATGGCAGAGTTAGGGATTGAAGTCAACGAAGTTATCCCCGATGGCGCCTCAGTTCACAACCTGAAAAACCTGCCTCGCGCCTGGTTTAACCTAGTTCCCTATCGCGAACTGGGAATGATGACGGTACAATATCTGCAAGAAGAATTCGGGATGCCTTTTGTGGATATCACGCCGATGGGAGTGGTGGAAACGGCGCGTTGTATCCGCAAAATTCAGCAGGTACTCAATAGCCAAGGCGCTGGGGTGGATTATGAAGCCTATATCGATAAACAAACCCGGTTTGTTTCCCAAGCTGCCTGGTTTTCTCGCTCCATTGACTGCCAGAATTTGACGGGTAAAAAAGCGGTGGTGTTTGGCGATAATACCCACGCGGCGGCGCTGACCAAGATTTTATCACGAGAAATGGGGATTCGGGTGGTGCTGGCGGGGACTTACTGCAAATATGATGCGGACTGGTTCCGGGAGCAGGTGAGCGAATATTGCGATGAAGTGCTGATTAGTGATGATAATGGGGCGATTGGTGACGCGATCGCTCGCCTAGAACCAGCCGCCATCTTTGGCACCCAAATGGAACGCCACGTGGGTAAGCGGTTGGATATTCCCTGCGGTGTTATCGCCGCTCCCATTCACATCCAAAACTTCCCCGTGGGTTATAAACCATTTGTGGGTTATGAAGGGGCAAACCAACTCGTAGATTTGATTTACAACTCCTTCACTTTGGGGATGGAAGACCACTTGCTGGAAATCTTTGGCGGTCACGATACCAAAGAAGTGATTCAAAAGACAATTTCCGCTGATTCTGATTTAAACTGGACGAAAGAAGCCCAAGGGGAACTGAATAAAGTTCCTGGTTTCGTGCGGGGGAAAGTGAAGCGGAATACGGAGAAATTCGCCCGCGATCGAGGTTTGAGCCAAATCACCTTAGAGGTGATGTACGCCGCTAAAGAATCCGTCGGCGCTTAATTCTGTTTGGGCAGTTGTTGCGGTGGGCAGTGTTATTTCATAAGAATGACGCTGCCCACCGTTTTGAAAAGTTGTACTTTCATTTTTGTGAAGAGCTAGGGTGATTTATGAAACTCGATCGCATCACGAGCAATCCCGATCGCCTGAATGGACAACCCTGCATTAGAAATCTGCGTCGAACCGTTCGCCGGGTAATTGAGCTACTGGCAACTTATCCCGATCGGCAAGAACTCTACCAGGAGTTTCCCGAGTTGGAAGAGGAAGATATCCGACAAGCCTTGATTTTTGCCGCTTCATATTTAGACGAACAGATTATTGACTATATATAGGCGGGGAAAAATTACCCTTTTATTCATAATTAATATGAACAAAAACCTGACATTTCGCTATGATAAAGTAGGCGATATTCTCTATATCGATACCTGTCCTCCCTATGCCGAGCAAGAATCGGAAGAAATTGGGGATGAAATTATTGCCCGTTTTCATCCTGAGTCAGGGGCGATCGAGAATTTAGAAATCCTATTTTTTTCCCGCCGCCTCAATGGCAATCAGGCGTTTCAACTGCCGATCGCCGCCGCCTTGTCATTAGTCAGTTAGAACCCGGAGCGAAATCTGCCTGACTTTTGCGACTCTAAGCAGCCGCATGATTACGCAAGGCCGGTATTGCCATCTCCTGCTATACTAGAAATTAGGGGAAAAAAAGCCCCCATCTCAATAACTATACCGATATTGGAGGAATTGCCCGATGATTGCTTCACCCCAACCCTCCCTCACCCCAGAGGAATACCTCGAACTCGAAGCCCAAAGCGCCATCAAACACGAATACATAGATGGCGAAGTTTACGCAATGGCGGGCACCACCGACACCCATAACACCATTGCCCTGAATTTAGCCACCCTAATTCGCAGCCACCTGCGGGGGACAGATTGCCGGGTTTACTTTGCCGATATCAAAGCCCAAATTGAAAAGCGAAACTGCTTTTATTATCCCGATTTGCTCGTAACTTGCCACCCCCAAGACCGAGAAACATCTACCTATAAACGCTTTCCTAAACTGATTATCGAAGTTCTTTCCGATAGTACAGAAGCCTTTGATAGAGGGGACAAATTCAACGACTATCAAACCTTAGAAAGTCTAGAAGAATATGTTTTAGTCAATACTAAACATCCAAGAATTGAAATATTCCGCCGAAATCAACAGGGATTATGGCTATACCAAAGCTATAGCACGACCGCTGGCAATATCAAACTGCAAAGTATCGATTTAACCATGACTTTTGAGGGAATTTATGAGGATGTCACCCTGGAAGCTGCATCACCGACAAAACTGGAATAAACAACTATTTCAATTACATATAGCGGTTTGCAGGTATATTTGGCACATAACCTCACCGCAAACTCCTCGTGCCCTCAGCCCCATCCCCTCTCCCAAAAAGGGAGAGGATAGTAGAAATGCTTTTGAATAGTCCAATATCATTTGACCAAGTGCTGTAATTTATCTTGATTGATGATGTTATAATCAGAATCGAGCCTGAATTGGGCGCCAAAATCTGATAAATATGAGATGAAATATGTTAAAACCTAGCTCAGATAAAGATGAAGAATATATCCACCTATTACTAGAGCCGATCGCCAAATGCAAAAATTACCAGCCTCGATTTGGTGGTGGCACCGGACTAACACTATCTGAGTTTCAGAGACTATATCAAGCTGACCCTTTCTACTCTTGGTTTGGATTGGACTCACCCCTGATGTATTCCGCTCATAAAGCCGCTGGCGGTATCACATCAGTTTATCGGCAAATCGGTATTGGCTGTCAGAGACTTTGGCAACGCATTTTAATGGATTCTCTGGGACTGACAGCAGAACAGTCTGCATGGTCTTACCAAATTCAGACTACTACCGGAAAACCGCGCACCCTGTCTCTTGATGCTAGAATTACCATCAAGGATGTACAAACCCCGCAACCAAGGCAAATTCTCATTGATTGGTTGCAAGACGCTTGCCGCACCACCGGCGTTTCCGAAGAAATCAGCCGCGTGGTGAAAGGTGTAGTTTTTGAAGTCCGGCAAGGTTATAAAAGTAAAGATGCCAAGCGGCAAAATGCCGACATTTCCAATGCTGCTGCCGCCTACTCAGCAGCTTATTTACCAGTTTTGCTACTGCTCTCTAATCAGATAGATGCTGACGTAGCAAACCGCTACCGCAATGCGCGCTTATTAATTCTTAATGGCACGATTGGTGGTTTCGCCACTGACTCAACTTATGAGTTTTGCCGCCAAATCATCGGCTATGACTTGGCAGATTTCTTTCAGCGACACTCTCTCCGATTCAAAACGGAGGTAGAATCAGTTTTGGCAATGCTGCTACAGTAGGTATAATGGTATCTCAAAAATCCGATTTAACCTTCAAACACAACCTCAAACATGGTCGTCATGGATGGCTGCGCTTAACCCCCGCGTATTCAGTGAAGATAGTTGGGGATATCTTGGAGCGCCTCGGCGAACCGCAAAGGGTACTTGACCCCTTTTCCGGTACGGGGACCACGGGATTAGTCTGTGCCGAAAGAGGCGTTAACTGTGATTTAGTGGATATCAATCCCTTTCTAGTGTGGCTGGCAAAAGTCAAAGCCGATAATTACACTCTTGGCGAACTGGATGCAGCCAATAATTTAGCTCAAACCGCCGTCAATAAAGCACGCCAGCATCCAGCCACAGAAAATCTGTGGATTCCACCTTTACATAATATAGAACGCTGGTGGGATTCTGAGCGATTAATTGCCTTGGCGCGGTTATTTAGGGGGTTGCAGATTTCCGAATGTACGGGAAAGGTGCGAAATCTAACGTTGGTTGCCTTCTGTCGGGTGGCCATCAACTGGTCTAATGCCGCTTTCAACCATCAATCTATGTCTTTTAAATCGCCGCAACTTAGCCTATTTCAAGAAAGGGAATCAGATTTAATTTTTAATGATTTTCTCAGACAAATCCAGGAAATCATCGCGGCGGCAACAAAGAATATTAGGGGTAAAGTTCATGTATATGAGGGAGACTCGCGCCATCTGGGTCAAATTTTATCTGAAAAATACGATTGTGTGATTACTTCGCCTCCCTATGTAAATCGCATGAGTTATATTCGCGAAGTCCGTCCCTATATGTATTGGCTGGGATTTTTGCAGTTAGCGCGGGAGGCTGGCGAGCTGGACTGGCAAGCAATTGGCGGGACTTGGGGAATAGCTACGAGTCGGTTAAACACCTGGAAACCAGGGGATATGGTAATTGGTGATGACAGCTTTGATGAGATGCTCCAAGGGATTAGAAATTGTAGTGAGCCTCTGGCGAATTACGTTCACAAGTATTTTTTAGATATCAAAACTCATTTACTCAGCTTGCATGAAGTTCTATTGCCCGGTGCTGATTTATTTTGGATAGTTGGCAATTCTAAATTTTATGATACCTTGGTTCCCGTAGAGCTGATTTATGTTAATATCTTAGAATCTCTAGGATTTAGAGACGTTAATTATAGCATTTTGAGAAAGAGAAATTCTAAAAAAGAGCTGCATGAGTTTTTAATTTCTGCTCGTGCTTCATAAAGGTTGAGGATCAAGACACAGAGGACACCCAAGTAATATTTAATCTTTTTTGTTTGGTGTTCTTTGTGTCTTATTGGTAAAAATCAACCACTGTCTCGTCACCAGATAACAAATAGAGATTAAGACCGGTAGGCAAGGCGGAGACTTTGAACTAAGAGCAAGAGGGACGCTGCAGCGATCAATCCTCCCCAAAACCAATAGGGTAAAAGTAACTGCTGGGCGATTTGCCCGGTGTCGGAAAGCATGGATTTCCCGCCGATCGCGGCGGTGCGGGTGAATAAATAATCGACTTGGTGAAATGTGTTAATGCAAGCCTGAACTCCGAGGAATTGGATGGCAAAACCTTGAAACCATTGAGGAGTTTTCAGAGCGATGGCGAGGATGGAGACGCCGAGGATGGTGATGGCAAGGATACCGAAGAGCGATCGCACCCAGATGAGAGCCGAAACCACCAGCAACCCACCCAGAAATAACAGACAGTAGTGAGCAGTGCGAAATTGGCGACTAGCGAGGATAAACCCCGCACCAGCCAGGGGCGGTCCCATCAGTCCCCCCGCTGCCACCAGAGCCCGACCAATAGGTCCGAGGAATAAAGACCCCCCATGTATCGCTATCCCGGAACCACTAGGGTAAATGCGCAACTGGTGAAAATCGCCCCCCAAAAGTATTGCCGTCAACCCGTGGCCCATTTCGTGAAACCAAGTGGCGAGGATACTAAAGGGATAGAGGATATACTGACCCCAAGGCACCTGCCACAAGATAACTGTTACTACTGCTGCACCTAACAGCCAGCCAATGCCCAAGGTTCCCCCACCCGGACCAGAGGGCAGAGGGTGAGAGGGGAAAGGTTCCCGGTTTGGGTTGCGCATTCAATACCTCCTAAAATCCTGTGCCGAAATTTTTTACTCTGGTGTCTCCGGAGAAGGGGCCACCCGGATGGGAGGGGGTATGGGTTTGGTACTGGCGGCGGTATCCTCTTCGCTCGTCGTCTCGCCGAACCGATCGGTCTGCGAAGCAGTCGTGCCATCTTTGCGCATCCACTCCCCTAAAATCTCCTCATCAAACCTGGTTCTAGGCGGGATACCGCCGATGTTGATTTGGATTTTAGGACCTGACTGGGCTAAGCGCACGATCAGCCCATCGGTAACGGCAATTTTCTCAATAAACTTCCCCTCCAAGTAGGTGCCGTTAGTGCCCAGGCTGATTAAATCCCAGTTCCGACCCTGCCGCCGCAATTCCAGGTGTCGTCTGGACACCACAGCGCTGTAGAGGACCACGTTGTTGTCCGTGGCTCGCCCCACCCTAATTACGGATTCGTTTTCAAAGCTCCAACTTTTAATCGGAGTGGACTGCAGCGGATGCAGTAAAGTGAGTGTAATCACGGGAGCATCCCACTTTGATGATGTAGATACACCTTAATCGGAAAAGGCTTCAGGTGTAGGTTAGTGCGGTGTCTTGATCGCCATTTTTTTGCTCGTCCGCCTAATGGCGTCGCATCAGCATCGAGCATCCCTTGCCGTGGCTCCAATTTACCTAGACTCCCCACCTGATGCCTATTATAGGTTAGGTTTGTGCAACTGCTTGACTAATTCGCTCCAGCACTGGGTGACAAGATGCGTCACTTATCCGGCAGTCCCTAGTCACAGGTCAAATGACAAATGACCAACGGTACTATCAAAACCCCTCTCCCTCTCTGGGAGAGGGGGTGAGGGCGGCAGTTGCCGCCACCTATGACATCTGGAAGATAAAGGACACCATATCTCCCTTACCCAGAGAGATGCGATCGCCCGGGCGCAAGCGGTGGCGGTTCCCCGGAGGCAGCGGCAAGTTATTAATATACGTGCCATTAGAACTCCCCACATCTTCGATGTAGAAAGCATCTCCCTCCACCCGGATATCCGCGTGAATCCGAGAAACCACCTCAGAATTAGGAAACCCCGCCACATCAATATCTGGGGGCACTCTATCATTAGGTTTCCCCAGATGAATCACCGGCAAACCGGGGGGCAATTCTATCTGCGTGTTGGTTTGAACGTGCAGCACCCGCGCCGTAATCACCTGCAGCTGAGTTTTGGCGTTGCCAGTAGCAGCCGGAACTGGAGCCGGAGCCGCCACCGGAACCGGATCTGGAACCGGAGGCGCGGCGGGTACTTCCGGGAGTGGTGGCGGTGGTGGTGGCGCGCTGCTTTCCAATTCAGGCGCTACAGATACCGCCGTGGCGGGGATGGCAGCCGCCGCCTCTTCCTCCTCCGAGCTTTGGGGCTGTAGATTATAGCCACACTGACCGCAAAAAGTAGCATCAGTTTGCACCGTAGCGCCGCAGTTAGGACAGTTAGTCGTAGCGGGTAAAGGAGTGTAGCAAGCCTCGCAAGCCTGGGCGCCATCAGGGTTTTGGTGGTTACAATTTGGGCAAACAATCATCGCATTTTTCCTCTCATCTCCAAGGGTGTTGGTCATTTGTCACTTGTCACTTGTCCTAGGTTTGAGGAAGGGCTTCAGCCCTCCGGAATTGGGGCTAAAGCCCAACTACAAACCCTTTCTGACCAAGGACAAACCCAGTTTCTCCCAGTAAATTTTACTTCATGCCGGATTGGCTTCCTGGTCCAAGAGCCACCACAGTTCACCGATCGGCTGGATCAGGCGGGAGGGATAGGTTTGGGGGTCTCCTTCCGGGGCGAATACTTGCGCCGCTGCAGGACGTTTCCCGGCTCCTGTCACCAGAAAGATGACGCATTTGGCGCCGTTGATGAGGGGGACGGTGAAAGTGAGCCGGGGTTGGTTGTCTTTGCTGCCCACAGTGATCAGCCGATCGCTCACTGACAGAGCCGACGTGTGGGGAAACAGCGATGCCGTGTGTCCATCATCTCCCATTCCCAGGAGGATGATGTCAAAAGAGGGCACCTCGCCATCCGCCAACCCAAAGAACTGTCTCAACTCGATTTCATGCTTTTGGGCATCTACCCCTGGCTCGCCGCTCCCTGTGGGCATTGGGTGGATGTTCTCCCCTGGTATCGGCACCCGATCGAGCCAAGCCAGCCTTGTCATCCGCTGATTGCTGTCCGGATGCTCGGGACTAACGTAGCGCTCATCCCCCCAGAATACGTGAATTTTATCCCAGGGCAGGGATTGGGCGGCGATCGCCTCATAGAGATTTTTCGGCGTACTGCCCCCCGCCAAGGCGATCGTACAACGCCCACTTTCCTTAATACTGCGGGCAATTTTCTCCATTACCAGCTCTAGCCCCCTAGCTAGAACTCCCGCCTTATCCGGCAGCACTTCTACTTGCTTGCCCATCGGCTTTCCTCAATGCTTCTTCTTCTGGCTCTCTCAAAGTTTACCAGGTTAAGAAACCGGGTTTCTGCAATAATCTCTGCATCAAAACCCAAATTTAAGTTAAGAAACCCGGTTTCTGAAACTCCATCCCTCCTGGCTCTCCCCTTCATCACGGCGCCATCACGGCGCCATCAAATGGGCGATCGTCCGCGCAAACCGGTTTTCCGCCATATATAAGTCCCGATGCTTAGCACAGATATAACTAACCAACTGAAACCGCTTCCCAGGGAGGCGACAGGTACTCACCATCGAGCCCGATCGAACCCGATAACCAAACATCACCTCCGGTATCCGATAAAACTGCCAACCCTTTGCCGCCGCTCCCAACCATAAATCCCAATCCTCAAAACCCAACCGCTCCGGCATATCTCCATCATAACCCCCACAATCCGCCCAAACCTGCTTACGAAAAACCGCACAAGCATCAATATAATTCCCCCTGAGCAACCGCTCCAAATCAAAATCTGGCACTTCCCAAATCCCTTGCCTTTCCCCAAAAAAATCCCCATTGCCATACACCACCCCCACTTGGGGATACTTATCCAAAATCTCAATCCCTTTCCTGATATAATCCGGCTTAATCCTATTATCCGCATCCAGAGGTAAAATATACCTTCCCCGCGCCCTTTCAATCCCCACATTTCGCGCCTTCGCCAACCCATGATTACCTTGAGCAATCACCAAATAGCCATGACCCTGTAAATACTCCAATACATCCCTAGTTAACCGCTCCGTCGAGCCATCATCCACAACAATCAATTCCCACACATCATCCCAGCAATCCTCCACACTAGCAATCGCATCCAGAATAAACTCCCCCTGATTATAACAAGGAATAATCACCGAAACTGCTATTTTTCCCCCATCTTCTAGTTGCCGTTTTTCTCGCCCAAAATCCTCCTCAATTCCGCTAAATTTTGGTTGAAAACCCCGGTTTATTGTCAAAATTTCCCCGTAAAGCTGCCAAAGCCAATCCTCTGGCGCCCCTGCATCCTCCGCAGGCACAAAACCACTAGGTAAATCCGCTATCTCATCCAATTGCCCCAGTAAATCTAAATATTGAGGAGCCAATTGAGCCAACAATCTCACCAAAGGATGATGAACATCTAAACAGCGGAAAAACCGGCTTTCAAAAATACCATGTGTCAGCATTTGCCGTTGTTCGCCAGCCAGAAACTGCCAGCGCCATTTCTGCGCCATAATTTCTAGCAGCTTCTCCTGATTGTTGACAAAAGCATTAACACTAACGAAAATACACTCTTGGGGATAACGTCGGTAAAAATCCAGCAGATGCTGGTTATAAAAAGCCCAAATTTTTAACGGCCAATCCCGATGCTGAGAAAACACATCACTATTCAGGCGCAAAATCGAATCCGCCACATCCCAAGGAAAGCGATAAACCAGCAAAAACCGGGCTTCATTCCCCACCAACTCCCGCCAAAAATCCAGGAGCAGAGAGGTGCGGGGGTCTTTCCAACCCCAAGGTATCCCCTGGTTTCGGCGAGAAGTCAGCAACTCTTTAGCCGCTGGAACCCAGCGAGCCAATGTGCTTTTATCCAAACCTTCATTTATTGTCCAACCCCAATCATGCCATCCAGGTTGGTTCTGGGAACAAGCATCATGCAGTATTGTCCGGTGGAGCTGCAAAAACTCCGCATCTTCAAAATAACCCTTGACATTAAACCCGTCTGGTGGTAATAACTGGGAGCCTAAATTTACCCCTAGTGCTTGCAGAAATGAAGCTACCAAAGAAGTGCCCGATCGGTGCATCCCTGTAATTAGACAAATCGGAGATTCAGCCATAAAAATATCCTTGAACTATGGTGAAATCAGAAACCGGGTTTCTGCGGCGAATCCCGGTTTAGATACGAGGTATCCCAGAAACATCCGGTTTCTGACGTTCAACCTAAAGCTAAGCGGGCATCGGTGCTGACATCCACAAACAAACTGCTATCTTTCAGGTCATCAGGAGCCAACCCCTGGACGATACCCAAGCACAAGTCACCGCCAGCAATTTTAATCACAGTGCTGTCAATAGTAGTCCCATTGACCGTCACCAACACCGGCTCAAAAATCAGGTTAGCAAAAGTCAGCCCGCCATTGAGACCGATTTTATCATTATCCACGATCGTGAAATCGTCGAGAAAATCCACCTCCGATAAATCACTAGATGTATGAGTCAACCCCTCATCAGGATTATCATCATTGCGCAACACGAACACATCCGCACCCGCACCCCCAATCAAACCATCCGCACCGAAATCACCCACCAAAAAATCATCCCCCACATCCCCCAGCAAAACGTCATTATCTTTGCCACCGCGCACCACATCACTGCCCACGCCGCCATTAACAGTATCCAAGCCATTATTGCCGTTGACCACATCATCATCATTGCCGCCGAGAATACTGTCAGCATCTCTGCCACCCCGGAGGAAATCGTTACCAGGGGCACCATCTAAAGTATCCTGACCTTTGTTGCCATTGACAATATCCCGCGCCGAAGTGCCGGTAATATTATCATTGCCATTCAAAGCCCGAATCGACAATCCAACACTCTGGGGAATCCCGATGAGGGAGAGATTATCCGCATTATCCGTAAGGTTATAAAATTGCACCCCCACCGCCGCATCCGTGTTGGGGTCGCGGGCGTTCGCCTCCAGGGGTCCATCGGGGAGAGTGTTGGGAGTTTGGCTCTCCAAGGGAGGAATCGGACCGGGAAAGCTGAAAGTAGCTGGCTCCGTGTCTCCCAAGCCAGGATTTGCCGTGGCAAAAGTAGTCCCATTGTGGGTCAGGGTGGGATTAGCCGTAGCGGCGTTAGTGACGCGCAAATCGTAAGTTAAGTTTTGGTCAGCAAAACTGCTGGCACGGATGATATAATTATTGATGCCAGCTTCTGGGGTAAATGTCACCACCGAGTTGATATTGCTACCCGAAGTGACATCATCGTTGGCTGCCACTAATTCCCCTTGCCCGGTTCCTAAAACTTTGAATACCTGCAAGTATGGGTCTATGGCATTTAGGGATAGCAGTTCTACGGTGACTGCTTGGCCGATGCTAATATTGGTTAAATTCCAATCCTCGAAAGATGTGTTTCTGCTGGGATAATTTCCTGATCGAGCGAAATTATCGTCAGGAGTAGCAGGATTGATGTTGAGCTGTTGGTTTACTTGTTGTGCAGAACCCATATGATTCTCTCCTTAATAATTGACAATTAAGAATTGATAATTGATAATTATCAATGAACAATTGACAATTAAGAATTAAGAATTAAAAATTAAGAATTAAGAATTGGCTGATTATCAATTATCAATTATCAATTATCAATTATCAATTATGAAATCTGAAGAAATTTTAAAATTAGCGCCAGAAGCTAGTGATGCTTGGCGGAGTTTGGGTATGGTATATTACCGCCAAGAGCGATGGGAAGATGCTTTGGAAGCGCTGGAACAGGCGATTAGATTAGATCCCACTCACGCTCAAGGGCATTATGGTTTGGGTTTGGTATGGGCGCAAATGGGATATTGGGCTACAGCGGTGGATTGTTATCGGGAAGCGCTCAGGTTAGCCCCAGATGATCTTGATATTTATTATAGCTTAGGAGATGCGTTGGCGGCATTGGGGCAGCGGGCAGAAGCGGAGGCGGTGTGGCGATCGGGGTTGGCGGTACAGCCAAATTATCGCAGTTATTTGCATTTGGGAAATGGGTTGATGCGGCTCTTGCTGTTTGATGAGGCGATCGGCTGCTACCAAACCGCCCTCCAACTCAAACCCAGACACCCCGACATTATCGAAAACCTCGCCCTTGCTTTCGCAGCCAAAGGTGACAATATTACTGCCTCCCTTTATTTTGGTTATGCCGCTTACCGCCGCCACCACTACGCCGAAGCGATTAACTATTATAGCACATTCCAAGCTAAAAGCCAACCAGATGCCGACTTTTACATCGCCCTCGCCGACTGCTATCAAAATTTAACCCAGTGGGAAACCGCCCAGGCGACTTATGACCAAGGTATAGCACATTATCCCCATGATATTCCTCTACGTATGGCCTTAATCAGAGCGTTGGAGGAGCGCGGGGAAACCAAAGCCGCGATAAATGCTGCTCAGTCTAGTTTAGCCCAAATTCCAGCCAGTTTAGAATTGCAATTATCTCACCAACGACTCTTGCCTATTATCTACGATAATGAAGCCGAAATCGAGATTTACCGTGCGCGGTTCCAGCGGGAACTAGAAACTAACGTCAATACTACCTCTCTCGCCACTCCCACCGACCGCCATAATGCCCTAAATGCCCTAAATTGGGGCACAAATTTTTACCTAGCATATCAAGGGAAAAATGATTTGCCATTACAGCAGATGTATGGCAAGTTTGTGACTCAAATCATGGCCGCTAATTATCCCCAGTGGTCGCAAGCGTTGCCCATGCCACCTGTGCAGGGGAAAATCAGGATTGGCTACGTTTCTAGCTGTATGTATGCGCACACAGTGGGGATAGTATTTTGGGGATGGTTGCAAAATGCCAATCGTCAGGATTTTGAGATATACTGCTATTATGTGGGACAGCCTGAAGACTGGATGACCGAACTTTACCGCATGGCCTGCGATAAGTTTTACCACATCACCAGCGGGGTGGCGGCGGCTAGCGAGCAAATTATTGCCGATCGCCTCCAGATTTTGATATTTTTGGATATTGGCATCTCTCCCCAAATGACCCAGCTCGCTGGTTTGCGCTTAGCACCGGTGCAATGTGTCACCTGGGGGCACCCAGTCACGAGCGGCTTGCCGAATATAGATTATTTTATTTCCGCTGATTTGATGGAACCAGACAATGCCTCTCACCATTATTCTGAAAAATTAATTACCTTGCCTAATCTCGGCATTTTTTATCAAAAACCAGTAGTGCCAGTTTCACAGAAAAACCGGTCAGATTTTGGCTTACCCAATGATGTGGTATTGTATTTATGTAGTCAATCTTTATTTAAATATTTACCACAATATGATTTTATTTTTGGCGAAATCATTGCTAATGTACCCAAAGGTCATTTAATTTTCTTGGGACATAAACACCAAAAAGTAACCGATTATTTTTGCCACAGACTTAAACGAGTTTTTACGATAGCCGGGTTAAAGTTTGATGATTATTGTACGATTTTACCCCGGCTGAGCAAGGCTGATTATTGGCACATCAATTGCTTGTCAGATGTGTTTTTAGATAGTTTTGACTTTAGCGGCTTTCTCACGACTTTAGAGAGTACCGCTGTGGGGTTGCCCGTAGTGACGCGCCCGGGCGAGTTTATGCGGGGGCGGCAGTCTTGGGGGATTTTGCGGCGGTTGGGAGTTACGGAAACTGCTGCCCAAGACGAAAGCGAATACATTAAAATCGCAGTAAGATTGGGAAATGACCGGGATTGGCGAGAAAACCTGCGGCAGCGCCTTCGGATAGCAGGCTCAGACGCTGGCAGTATCGGCTCAGCCCAGCTCTATGCCGATCGGCAAGGGGTAGCGGCCTTGGAAGAGTTCTTCCGAGAGGTTGTGGGCAAAGGTGGGGGGAGATGTGGATGATGTAGAGAGAGAGATAAGGTGCATTCAGCGATCGAGGAACATAAATGGATAAGCGGGACTGGCAAAAACTGATGTTGGCACCCAAGTTAGCGCTCCTGTGCCTATCGGCAGTGATGCCGTTGCTAGGGCAACTTGAGGCGCAGGCAAACGGGGCGGTGGTGGTCTCCCAGATTGAGAAATTTAAGGGGGAAAATACCCAAGAGCGAATGCAGGCGGTGAAGGCGCTCAAGCAGGTGGGGGCGTCAGCGGTTCCGGTATTGGTGCAGGCTTTGGCAGATAGTGACTATCGCGTGCGCCAGGGTGCGGCGTGGGCGCTGGGTTCTTTTGGTGCGGCAGCAGAGCCAGCGGTGCCCAGTTTAGTGGCAGCTTTGAGAGATGAGGACGATCGGGTGCGACTCGATGCCGCAGTGGCCCTGCGGCGCATCGGCAACCCAGCAGAGGCAGCGTTGGCTGAGGCTTTACAATCCGAGGATGTATCAGTACGCCAGGTAGCAGCTCTGGCTCTGGCAGGAGTAGGAGTGGGACAAGAAACCCGTGGATTGCTGATTCAGTCTTTGGCAGATGCAGATGAGGTAGTCCGCCTGAATGCGGCAGTAGCGCTGAGAGCGGCTGGCTCGGTGGCAATACCAGCACTGCGGCAAGCACTCTTAGATGAAAATCCCTTAGTGCGAGCTGGTGCCGCTTTTGCTTTGGGAAAAAATGGGTTGGCTGTAGGGATACGGGATGCCGTGTCCCCACCAAAAATGGCGCCAGAGGCAAACATCTTTGCCAGCGGCTCCGGGCCTGATGTGCCCACACCGGCGCCATCGGGGCCAAGTCCGAGCCCCTCAGCACCCTCTCCAAGTCCCAGTTCTGGGGAATTTGGTTTCGGGGGAACGATGCGGGGTTTGCTTTGATAATTGATAATTGATAATTGATAATTGATAATTGATAATTGTCAATTGTCAATTATTAATTCAAAGGACTGTTGACTTAGGACAGCGGAATGTGGCAATGGCAGATCAGACACAGCAGGATGTGGTACTCGCCACAGTTAAGGCGAGAATCGCGGGTTTAAAAGAAGCGCTGGAAACTGGCGGCGAAGAAGGTCTTAACCTAGCCGTGGCGGCTTTGAACGATGAGATGGAGCAGGTGCAAAAAGCGGCTTACCTACTGCTATGCCATAGGTCGGAACCGCAGGTAAAGCAGGCTTTGCGATCGTACAATCCCTATCGGTTTTTTAAGTGCCTGCGCACGGTGGGAGGACATTCCAGCCGGGTTTACACCGTAGCCATCAGTCCAGATGGCAAGTATTTGGCCAGCGGCAGTAATGACAAGTTGATTAAAATCTGGAATCTGCAAACAGGAGCCAAACTCTCCGTACTGACTGGCCATGTGGACTGGGTGGATGCTCTTGCTTTCAGCCCATCAGGGGAAATTTTGGCTAGCGGTAGCGGTGATGGCACGATTTTGCTCTGGCAAGTCCGCAGCGGCAAGCAATTGCAATCCCTCAAAGAGCATTCCCGCTGGGTGACTTCTCTGGCGTTTACTCCCGATGGCAAGCTGTTGGCTTCTGGGAGCAAAGATAATACGGTGAAGGTGTGGGATGTGGCCTCGGGCAATTGCCTCTCGACTTTGGAGGGTCATTACGATTGGGTTTACGCCGTGGCGATCGGGCCAGACGGCAAAACTTTAGTTAGTGGCGGCGACAGCACAATTAAAATCTGGGATTTAGAAACTGGGGCTTTACTGCGTACCGCCGTTGGTCATCAAGACTGGGTGTATGCTGTAGCCATTAGCCCCGATGGCAAGTGGATTGCCAGCGGCAGTGAAGACAAGACCGTGAGACTGTGGAAAGCCGCTACAGGGATAACTATTGCCACCTTAGCTGGCCACTCCCTGGGAGTGAATGCGGTAGCTTTCAGTCCCGACAGTAAGTTTCTCGCCACTGGTAGCGCCGATCGCACCGTGCGCATCTGGAATATCCAAAATGGCAAACAAATCCGCACCCTAATGGGGCATTCTGACTGGATCAGCTCCGTGGCTTTCTCCCCAGACGGCATGACTCTGGCTTCTGGCAGTGGCGATCGGACAATCAAGCTGTGGAACCTCCCCGCCGGAGACGAAAGAACCACCCTCGGTGAAGACTCCGAATTCGTCGAATCAGTGCTATTCAGCCCCCAAGGCGAAATCCTCAGCGCCGCCAACCCCGGAGAACCCCCCCGCCTGTACAAGCTGCACGCCGGAGAAGAGCTGCTCAGCCTCACCGGTGCCTCTAGCTGGGTGGAATGTCTCGCCGTTTCCCCCCAACAGCCCATTATCGCCAGTGGCAGCGAAGACGGTTTCGTGAAATTATGGCACCTGCACTCAGGCAAAGTCTTGCAAGTGCTGCGGGGTCACACCAGCGGCGTCTGGGCAGTAGCAATTAGTCCAGATAGTCAGATATTAGCCAGCGGTAGCGGCGATGAAACGATTAAGCTCTGGCGCCTAGAAACCGGAGAAGAACTGCAAACCCTGCGGGGTCACGCCTTCCGCATCGATGACCTCGCCTGGTCTCCTGACGGTCAAATCCTCGTCAGTGCTAGTGGCGATGAAACCGTCAAAATCTGGGATTGGCAGACAGGGGCGGAAAAACGCTCCTTCTCTTTGCACAATGATGCTGTGAGCGCTGTCGATATCAGTTCTGACAACAAACTCCTCGCCAGTGGCAGCACCAACGGCATCGTCAAACTCACAGAGATAGAAACCGGCAACCCCATCATCACTTTTGAAGCCGATAGTGGTATCAATTCTTTAGCTTTTAGCCGCCGCTCCCCCCTCCTCGCCTGCGGCTGCGACGACGGCACCATCCAAATCTGGAATATCGACACCCAGCATAAATATGGCACCCTCACCGGTCACGGTGACGCCGTTACTCAAGTGGTATGGAGTCCGATGGGTCTGTTGCTCGCCAGTAGCAGCGCCGACAGCACAATTAAAATCTGGAATCTCTACACTGGGAAAGAACAGCGCACCCTCACCGGTCATTCTGACTCAGTAAACGCGATCGGCTTTAGCAAAGCCGAAGCCATTCCCAACAACCTCGGCAAAACCCACTTTTTAGTCAGCGGTAGCGGTGACGGCACTCTGAAAATCTGGGGCGTCCGGTGAGTTGAGCAGACAGGGTATGGGTTCCGGTCTGTTCCCATCAGAGAGCCAAAATCTCGCCCACGCTCTTCTATCGCAGTCAACCACCGGATTTATGGGTAATTAACCGGACTTAATATATAGCGTTTCTCAAATTAATGTGGGATGCAACCCGCATCAAGAGCGAGAAACGCTATATGGGGAAACTGGATTTAGTATAAACACAGCAATTCCGTAACCTAACCTGATGATAAAACCCATTTTTCCAGAAACACAGTTACCGGCATTTTTTACCTAAAAAAAGAATAAAATTTCGCCCCAATTCTATCCGGAAACCGCGTCCCAAGTGCGTAGGAAGTCATTTACAACTGACTGGCTCACAACTTGGGAAAATTATGCCACAGCCAAAAATTTACCCCCATATTATCCCCGCCATTTTGGCTGCTTACACCATTTTATCTAGCGCTGCCTTGGCCAATCAACCACCGCCACCAGATGCTAAAGGGAGATTTTATAATATCGACTGGCCGACTTGGCGGGTGGTGGACAGAGACCCCAGAGGACTCAACTGCCGCCGGGGACCAGGCATTAACCATAGTATTGTGACTCGGTTGCGGTTAATGACTCTGCTCACCCCCGTCACTCCCCGCCGTTTAGAAGTAGATAAAGATGGAGACCCTTGGATGGAAGTCCGCCTCAGCAACGGTGGGAGCTGTTTTATCAGTGCTAATACTTGGTATGTGATGCCTTCTTGGGAAGAGCAGGGGAGACGTTGAAGCACGACTCAGGCAATGCTACCACGTTTGCGAGTTTCTTTATAAGAAGTGCCCACATTTTGTAGTCCGGCTTTAATCATTTCTCGTTCCAGCATGGCAAAGAAACGGGCTCGATCGCCCCCCCGCACCACCGCCTGGTTATGCGCCTCCGCCAACGCCACCGGATAACCATAACCCTTTTGCACCTGCGCCATTACCAGACTTAAAGCCAAATCAAACAATTCCCGATCTTCCACCACCCAAGCAGGCAAATCTAACCGAGCGATTTCTGCCCCTACATGCACATAGCAAAAATACACTTGATACTGGTGATTATATAAACTTAAAATCCTTTGATTACTCCGCCACAAAGGACTACGCTGGCCCGGTGACAACACCGACGCCCAAAAAGTGGCATCTCGCAAAGGGTCGAATACCTGACAAGGAGACTTATCCCCATAAGCACGATAGGGAGTATCCGCTTGCATCGGACAATGTTTAAAACAATCGGGTTCTGGGTAGGGACAGGCTTGCAGTCTCAGAAAACTAAGAGATTCACCACTGCGAGAAGCGCTCATATAGCCAACTAAAGGCACTTTGGCTAAACGCATCCGCTCCCAAGCGGCAAAAATTGCCTCTAATAGAGGGTCTCGCACTTCATTAGGTAGAGATTCTAAAAACCAATAAATTAGGGAACCGTCCACCAGTGCTAAAGTAGGAATATCTACACCTCTTTGTGTTGCTTCTGCCTGCACACCTTCGGCTAAATCTGCTAACGCCTGCGCCTCGGAAACTGTGCGCCGATAGCCCATCCATTCCTCAGTTCTAATTCCCCACTGCCGGGAGGCATAGAGGTCTTCTGGCTGATAGAATACTTCCGGCACACTGTCTAAAATTGGGCGGCGACTTTCTCCGTAGTAGAGGACGACTCTACCCACATTGATTAAATAGCAATAGGCGATTTCATGGTGGTTGGGGGCAATTTGGGAACCGTCAGAGGCGATCGCTACATGCACCCCAGGAGCGATCGCCACATCAGAGCGCATTAACAGCGGTTCGATCGGCGTCGGTGCAGAAAAAGTCATCCGCTCCTGCCAGCTTTCCCGCCGCTTATTCAATTCCGCCTGACGCCACTGTGCCTTATGCAGCAACTTTTGCGCCACCTCTAACCGCAACCGCGACGCCTCCGCCTCCTTGCGCAGGTGTTCGCCAATCCCCTGCATTTGTTTCGCGAGTTTCGTTAAGTCCAGCATATTTTCAAATCAAGGCCATTGAGCAAAATCCAGCCCAAACTGGGACAAAGATATCAGTTTAATCCCGGAGTCAGACCGAGCCGCCTCTCGCTCCGTCTCAGTGTTGTAACCCCAATCTGCTAAATAAAGTTTCACTGCCCCTAAGTCGGGCTGCTGCTGTATGGATTGTAAAGTTTTCAGGCGGTCTTCCACAAACCATAACACCGCTTCCGAGTCAGCATTTGCCAACAATTGCCGTAAAGTTTCATGTTTGGGGCGGTGGTATTCCTTGCCAAAAATGGCATTTTCAGGTAAAAATATTCCTTGTTGCTGTAAAAGGTGCCGCACGAAGCGCCCCTCTTTGGTGGTGGCGATCGTCACCCCCACCCCCGCCGCGATCGTCCTCGTCAGTCGTTCCACCACCCCCGGATAAAACCGGTGCATCTCCAGCCATCCCGGCAAGTCAGAAGCAATCCAATCATCCCGAACTGAATCCACCCAAGCCCCAATTTCCGCCGGGTCTAGGCCCTCCTTATCCAGAACATCCCTCGCCAACACCTGCCCATTTTGCAAAATCTTCTCCTCGGACACCCCCTCGAGCAGAGAATGAATCGCCACCGGCATTTCCCAGCCAATCTCGATCGCCGGACGCACCCGCGCAAAACTCCCCTCCAAATCATCCGGCGGCGTCCGCGTCTGAGAGTGCCAAATTTGGCAGTATGCCGTCCAAGCCGCACGGAAATACTCCCGCATCCCATCGCACAACACACCATCAAAATCCAAAACTAAAATAGTAGGCGGCGTAGCCACTGGCACAAATCCTCCCCTCGCTTTACTTTATTCTTTCACAATTCCATCCTCCTCCCCCCATCTTCCCCAGCCCCCGATCGCTGCGGTAGCTCCAGCCAAAACCACAACCCTAGTCCCCCCAACCCCCGTCCCCCCACACCCCCCACACAGCCAGTTGCCAAACTGTCCCCTCCCCCCCACATCCTCAGCAATAGTAGTTAAAAGTATTATTTAGTCGGGTCGGAGCAGGCTACCCCTCCCCCGGTCCCCAGGCAAAAAAGTAAAATTCCCTTTTTTCCCGGACGGGCAGAGTCGCAAAAAGTATTAACAGCTTATGGGTGCCCGCCTCTCCCCCAAAGGGAGAACGCCGTTAAACACACATCCACTCATGGAGGGTGCTACTATGTACTACTTAATCCTCAAAACCGAAAACCCCGAACTCAAAAAGCTGTTCCCCCACGGCGTCCCGGTGTTCGACTCCGCTCCCGACGAATTCATCGAAATCTATGATGATAGCGGTTGCGACTTTCTCGACATCCAACCCGCCTTTCGCATCAACATCGCCGGACTCACCCCCGAACAAGAATTAAGACTCTTGAATCAATATGCCACAGAAATGGCAGATTGTAACTTCATCGTCGGCAACTTCCACCTCATAGAAAAAGGGTGGTTGCTCATTGCCGAAGACCAAGTAGAATCCGTAGTATGGCGCGAAGGAGAAACCGCCTTTCGCTTTGAATATGAAAGAGCCCTGGTTGATGTCCGCTAAAATGGGCATTTCATTCCCCCCATATCTCTATGGGCACCGCAGCAATTCCGGTTGGGTTCTGATAAAAATCAGCAATCAGACCCGTCAGGGCAAACCTCCGTTCGCCCTGACCCTCACCTATCTGTGACAATTATCGATTCAAGTGGTATTATCTAACCTCGCTCCACAACCGCCGCCGCCACACTCGGAAAAACACTAACAGTGGAAATTGATAATATTCCACAACTAGCCAAATAACGATCGTTAAGTGACCGAAAAAAGCAGACACAGCCCAAAAGTCAGGAAACCAGGATAAAGGACTACCGGGGAGGGGGGGAAAGATGCGACCCCCAAGCCAGATTAAAGTAGGAGGCAATAGAATTAGGGCAAATGCGGCTAGCCAAATTCCCCAACCTAATTCAGTATCGGGGCGGTGTCCTCCCTGCCACCTTTTACCGTTCCAATGCCAACTCAAGGGGCGTTCTTGGTCTGCCATCATTAGGATTTGGGTTTCTAAGTTGGCGGTGAAGATATGACGACAAAGATAACAGCCAAAAGCATCCATCATGGCTAAACCAGATATGCGACCCCAAAGACAGATGGGGCAGGGGTAGGCACCATCATAGTGCAAGTGATGGGGAATTTGGTTGAGTTCGGGATGGGGTTGGGGCAATATGGGCATGGTATTCCTCAAGATGGGGAGCATTGTTGCTGCTGCTGTTTGATTTGGTCCTGAATTTTGCTTGGAATGCCTAGTTGGGCATTGGTGTAGAGCCGATCGAACTCGCGGACGTAATGAGCCACTACCGTGGGGTTGTCTATCACCAACAGGGTTTCATCATTTTGCTGGTTGGCGGCGTGACTCCAGTTGTGGGAGCCCGCGATCGCCTTTGTCCCATCAATCACAGCAAATTTATGGTGTAGTTTATCACCCCTGAGCAGTTGCGGCACCCCCACCGAGGCGATCGCACTTGGCCAAGGCAAGTTACCCTCTTCATAGCGACAGTTTTTATCCGCCAGAGCCACCCCCAACATATCCAGCCCCTCACTATAACTGCGATAAGCAAAACCCGGGTCAATCAGAGCCCGAACCCCCACCCCAGAGGAATGCTTCTGTAGCAAAACATCAGCCAACGGTTGCTCAGAAAACACAAATAAAGCCAGATCCACCCCCGACACCGCCGCCGCCAAAGTCTGCGCAATTAACCCATTGCTGCTATTCTCCCAAGGCACCTTTTTCCCAGTGGGTGAAAACTGTACCGTAATCGTACCACCACCCACAGTCACTTGTTGCGCACCTCGAGGCGGCTTTTTTACCCCAAATTTACTATCACGTTTGCCCCGTCCCGACCCCCACATCAAATCAAATTCCTGAATAAACAAAGCCGCCAATTCAGGACTATCAATTTTTACCAAATTATTGGCATTACCCAGACTATCAGCATTGCCAAAGTCCCCATGAATATCACTAGGGGTAAAATTGGCCGAAGTGACAATAGTAGTAGAACCATCAATAACCACAAACTTGTGGTGCATCAAACCGCTACCTTTAGAACCATCAGCCGTATCATCAATCACAGACACACCAGCATTACGCAACATCACCAGCGCATCCCTAGCGTTAATTTCTTCTGGACTAAGTTGGCCATCGCCGTTGGTGTCTGCCATTAGCACAAATTCATCATACCTTTGGCGCATTTGGGCATCCATTTTCCCCACTTCCGCCCCTGTTAGCTCGCTCCAAGGGCGGCTGTAGGTATTTTCTAAAATCACCCTCACCTTAACACCCGCCTGATGGCGTTCTGCCAAAGCAGCAGCAATTTTGGGTAAACGGAATTCTTGCACTGCCACATCCACGCTAGTCACTGCCCCAGCAATAGACTCAGCAATGATTTGCTCCAAATCATCTCCGGCCCTTTGCCGCTGGCGATATGGCTCCTGGTACTCCGCCGCTTGGTTATGGTTGAAATATACCTGCACAAACGGGTCCTGGGGTAGGGGCTGAGGACGGGAGCCCAACAGCGGTTTCTGTCCCCCCTGACACCCGACGAGCATGGCTGCCATGAAACCAGCAGCCCGGATCCGCCTGGATATGAATTTGAGTAGATGCACCTCCGACCTCCCGAATCCTCCAGAAATCTCCCAAAACCGGCAAAAACCAGCAAAAACCCTCTATTAGCCTCCAGAAACTGGGTTTTTTTGCCAAAACTGGTTTCTTTGACGATTTCTTGAAATTGATAGTCTGCAAGCACTCTCAGCATACCAGCAAATACCTATGGTGAGGTGCTGTCTCGCCTCTCCACCCCACGCCAGAAAGCTGTCCCAGACTTTTTGCCGATCGGGCGGTGGCTATGGGGGGATGCCCCCAGCGGCGATCCCTCTTCCCTTAGCCTCAATAGCAGCCGAATATCCCTTTAAGCATTTATAGCGATCCCAAACAAAAACACGATTAGTTATGGTAGTTAGTAGCGGTTTAAAGCCGCTTCCCGTTATATGCTGAAAAGAGGTATTCCTTTTCCTGTCGCTAACTTTTGCGACCAGCAGCGGGAGAGGGCTCTCAAGATGAAAAGGAATTCTGCCGCTCGGTCCCCCCTCCAGAGCCAGACCCCCCGGTGGTTTGAGCCGGTAGGTCTCCCCTGGAGCGAGCCCAACCCCACTAGGGATGCTCCCCGATCGCGGCACTGAGGGTCCTATTGCTTCTCACCCCCTGTCGGGTTTGAGAGCAAAAAAACTGGCATGACGAAGATCAACCCAAAAAAGTTGCCTAGTGCCAGAATTAGAGTAACATCAAAAATAGAGCTAACTTGCTTGCTGCAGCGGAATTGAGAAGACCAACATCTCCAGATCCCCTCGGGCTAACCAGGCAATTAGCGTGTAGGTAGATTTGGAGGTGCCTAGGGTATCAACCAAAACCAATGTGTTATGCCGAGAAGAAAAAAGACATTTGCATGCGGCCACAAGGGGTATGGTCAAAAATGCCACCGGTGCGCCCAAGCCAAAGCGCTAAAAGATATGGTGGTTCGCTCCTTGGAGGAAAAACGAATCCAGAAAATGGAATGGGAATCCACTTTTGACCGGGATCCCATCGACCTCAGAGACCTTCCTGAGTATGTAGTGGTGAAAGCCCGCACGATCATTAACGGCCTTGTAAATAACAAAAACTACAGGGAGTTTGGTGGTAAGCGGCTGCGCCACAACCGGCAAGTGATCAGCATCCCAGTCACTCGGAATTATCGGATGATTTGCCATGAAAATGGCAGCACCATGATTCCCCACGCAGTTTTATCCCACGAGGATTATAACGTCTGCAAACCGGGTGGATAGGGACAGAATAATTAGCAATGATTGAGGATCTAGTGGAGATTATGAACAACCAGGCATCCTATATTTCTGATAGTGGCCATTGGGCAACTGCCCCCAATATTGCTACTCCCGTGACCCTCGGTGAGGGCTACGGGAGCCAGCAATTAAATCAGAGAAGGCAGCAGAGATTAAACTACAACAGCTCCCGCAGACTCAGACCAGGGAGTAAGTTGGCTAGGAGTGATGCTTTTGGGCTGCAACTTCATCCCTGGTGGAGACTACCCGCACTTTCGGAACGTCAGCCCCGGAGAGCTGCCAGCTCTAGGGGCGCCAATGGGATCAACTGTATGACTCCAGCATAGTGCCCCCAGCTTCTCCCCCTCTCCCCTTGTGGGAGAGCAGGGGGTGAGGGGCAGGCTTGGATATCCACTGAAGAGAGACAGGATCTGAATGAGCGTGAATTCGCTCTTTTGCCCAATGCAAATCTATCTAGATTACAGTGCCACTACGCCCACGCGATCGTCCGCGATCGCCGCGATGCAGGCGGCTCTCACCCATGATTGGGGGAACCCCTCGAGCATCCACGACTGGGGCGCTCGGGCAGCGTATGTTTTGGAAACCGCCAGAAACCAAGTCGCGGCTCTAGTGAACGCCTCCCCGGAGTCTATTGCCTTTACCTCCGGTGGTACAGAGGCGGACAACCTCGCCATTATGGGGGTTGCCCGCTGCTATTCCCGCCCTCAGCATTTGATAATTTCTGCCGTGGAGCATTCCGCTGTAGCCAAACCGGTGGAATTATTGGAGCAGTGGGGCTGGGAGGTGACACGCTTGCCCGTAAACCGCCTCGGCGGGGTTAACCCCGCCGACTTGGAAGCGGCTTTGCGCCCAAATACGGTTTTGGTCTCGATTATTTATGGTCAAAGCGAAGTGGGGACCGTGCAACCGATCGAGGTGTTAGGGGATATCGCGCACGCTAGAGGGGTGTTGTTTCACACCGATGCAGTGCAGGTGGCGGGGCGGTTGCCCATCAATGTGCAACGGCTACCAGTAGATTTGCTGTCTCTCTCCAGTCATAAGATATACGGACCAATGGGGGCGGGGGCGCTGTACATTCGCCCTGGTGTGGAGTTGGTCCCCCTGCTGGGGGGTGGGGGTCAGGAAATGGGCTGGCGTTCTGGCACTCAGGCGGTGCCTATTATCGCCGGGTTCGGGGTGGCGGCGGAACTGGCGACAGAGGATATGGCGGGGGAAACTCTGCGGTTAATTGGGTTGCGCGATCGTCTGTTTGATTTGTTGTCCCGGACCCCTGGACTGGTGCCCACGGGGGATCGGCGATCGCGTCTCCCCCATCATGCCAGCTTCTGCCTTTTGAACCCCTTGGGTGTCACCGGGAGGGCGATCGTCCGGCAAATGAACCTCGCCGGTATCGCCATCAGTTCTGGTGCAGCTTGCAGCAGCGGCAAAATCAACCCCAGTCCCACCCTCCTGGCGATGGGATACAACTCAGAACAAGCCACTGCCGCCATCCGCATCACCCTAGGACGCCATACCACCACCGCCGATATCGACTGGACCGCCGAGGTACTGCAACAGGTCATCGGGCGTCTCCAGCCAGAATTATCATTGGCTAGCCGCTAATAGGTAATGACGAAACATGATCATTACCTGTGCGCGGCAATCCAGTTTTTTTCTGATTAGCTGATATCTTGGCTTCTATGAGACCTCTGGCACAAATCCAAAAAGTCGAGTGGCGTTTTTCCTGGGAGTTGGCGGGAGCAATTACTATTTAGGCAATGGGTCTATGATCGACCAATTAGTTAAGATGAATTAAACCAAAAAAATTCAATACTTATATAGCATTTTTTATCAAAAATAGCTAATTTAAAATACCAGGTATTCCTAGGGGGAAGCATAGCCATAGTTACCGACAGAAAATCAATCAGCTATAACATCAGCAAAAATTGATAAATGTTTATGAAAGATTTCAGAAAATTAGTGCCATTTAAATGTACAATGTATACCGATAAAATTTATTAAATGTCACAATTAGTGACAAATAACAGGAAAATGGTGGCAATTCCCCAAAATTTAGATGAAGCCCTCGCCCAAGCCCAAACCGCTACGGCAGCGGCCCTGGCGGACGGATACCAACGGCTGCAAGTAGAAATCCTGATTCCCGAGCTGAAAGTACAGCCGATCGCCGAGCAATTTATCCCCTTTCTCGCCGAAAAGCACGGCGAACGCCTGAAAGTATATTTCCCGGACCCTGGAGCAGCAGCTCTGGCTCGCCGCGACTGGGGGGAAACACCCTATGTGGTGCGGGGGATGACAGAACTCAAGGGACAAATACAGCCAGAGGATGAGATGTTCCTGTTTATCGAACCCTCGGCGGTAGAAGTAGCAGACTTAGAAAAAATGTGTCAGACTGCGGGGGAACGGCCCGTGGTGCTGCTCCTGCCTAAACTGGAAAGCATTGCCACCGTGGGTATTGGTGTCGCCGGAAGGCAGTTACGGGAGCGTTTCCTTAATAATCTGGAAACATGCTACTACCTCCGTCCCCTGGAAGGTGCGGCGGTCTTCCGTTGCTACCCCTCCCCCTGGCAAGTGTGGCTGGAAAAGGGGGATAGTTACGAGCTACTGACGGAAACTTCGGAAAAACCAGCCGGGGAAGCGTTAGAAGCCATTCTCGCGGGAGCTACCGATACCACCTCCGCCACCACACCCGACCAACCCCCCACACCGACGCCAAAAAAACCTGGTTTTATTACCAATCTCCAAAGATTTTTGCGTGCGCTGACCCAGTAAAAGCATGATAATGAAACATAAGGCAATTGTGAAGAGTCTGTGGTGACAGCAGAAACCAGTCACCAACTTTATATTCAAGATGCGTTAGGGGAAAAATGGTTGACGTAGCGAATGGGATGCGGGAAAAGAATCAAAAGCGGATTTTTATCGGCGATGTGCATGGGCATTATGATGGGCTGATGATGCTCCTAGAGGCGATCGCTCCTGGCGCCCAAGACCAGATATACTTTGTGGGCGACCTAATCGATCGTGGCCCCAAGAGTGCCCAAGTCGTCCAGTTCGTTCGAGACAACGCCTACCCCTGCGTCCTCGGCAACCACGAACACCTCCTCCTCGACGCCTTCCGCAACAACCAAGTCCACCAACCCGCCTTGCAAGCATGGCTCCACAGCGGCGGTCAAAACACCGTCGCCAGCTACAAAGACGCCGCCGCTCTCCTGGCTGATGTAGAGTGGCTGCGCACCCTCCCCCTCAACATCGACCTCGGCGACATCTGGTTAGTCCATGCCGGGGTCCATCCTCAGCTAGCCATAGAAGACCAAGGCCCAGAAGACTTTTGCTGGATTCGCGGACCCTTTCACCGCATGACCCAGCCCTACTTTCCCAACAAACTGATTATTATCGGTCATACCATCACCTTTACCCTTCCCGAAGTCGAACCCGGGCAACTCGCCAAAGGACAAGGATGGCTAGGTATTGAAACTGGCGCTTATCATCCTAAAAGTGGTTGGTTAACCGGTCTCGACATCACCAACCGCCTGGTTTATCAAGTCAATGTGTTTAGTCAGCAAACCCGCATTGTTCCCCTCCGCCAAGCGGTGAAAACTATCCAGCCAGAAATGCTCGCCGCTCGTTAACTTGGTATTTGGGCATATAATGACTGAAGTAATATTACAATTTAGGACGCAATAGTAGCAAACTGCTGTAGAGTTGAAATGCTGGTTCCCAGTCGCTGCTGAGGTAACGCAACAGCTCAATATGGGGGGTGATCCGGGATAGCATTTCACTGTGGGGTAAGGCAGTTTCAGCAAAGGGGGTGAAGTCAGACCAGATAGCCGCGTGGGGGATTTGCTCCTTGAGGAATTTGAGGAGCGTTTGCCATTTCAGATTGGAGCTGAGGCTATCAATTTTAGTATTGCCATCTTTCAGAGAATGCCCTAGTAGGGGCGTTAAGTGAGCTCCTTGGTGGAATTGGTAGGTTTCTTGACATAAGCGGAGGATGCAATTGCGTCCGGGGAGATGCAAGTCACACATACCGATATAATCGCTGGTTTTTTCTTTGTAGGTGGTACGGGTGCGGCGGTGATTTTGGACAGCAACTGGTTTGAATATGGGGAGGAGAGCTTCGACGATTTGGGTAACTTCGGTCCATTGAAAAGGAAGTTTTCCTAGTTGGTTGGCGGGGTTTTGACAGATAACAGTGGGGGTGGGGGAAAGGGAGTGGAAGTATTGGATGCGGAAGACGGGGAGAGCCTCGATCGCCTCGATGGTGGTGCAAAAAGAGGGAATTTCCCCTTGGCGCAGTTCCGAAACTAAAAAGCGCAACTCGCCGATCGGCCCAGTGCGATACAACCGCCAAGTGCGAGTTGGGAGTAAGAGGCGAGCGGAGTATGGTTGCAGTTGGACGATTTTGGCGAAGCGTTGCGCCGCTTCCGTTTTGCGATCGGGGTTGATAGGTTCTAACACCAGAATACCCGGTTGGCGTTGGTTAGGGTCTTGTTTCGCTTCGGCGATCGCCTGCGTCCGGCGCTCTTTTTCCGCAGCTTCCAGACGCTGTAACCCTTGACGAGCTTGCCCTAAAACCTTCGGTTGCGTCGCCTGCTGCAGCAACTTGCGATAAACCTTGGCCGCCGCCTCCGGTTTATTAGTCTCTTCATACAAGCGACCCACATAAAACTGTACCCAAGGATTGCGCGGATCATCCGCGATTAAAACCTTCAATAATTGCGCTGCTTGACGATAATCTCGACTTTCAAAAGCGGCAGAAACTTCCTCAATAGAAATCATTATTGGTTCTTTGTCATTGGTCATTGGTCATTTTTCATTTATCCAAGAGTCATTGGTCAAAAATCCTTAGTCCTTAGTCCTTATTCCTTAGTCATTTGTTGGTTATTTAACTGAAAGTATTTGTCAAATTTTCTCTTTTCTTATTCAAATGACCAATGACAAATGACAAGTGACAATTAACAATGTTAAAAATCTTCCCCAGTATTAAATAATTCTGCCGACTGCTCCAAATCCAGATCCTCCTCATAAACCGAAATTGCCCCTGCATGAACCACAAACGGGAGAGAAGCTCCACGTAAACCCTTTTTAATTCGTTCCGGCGTTTGCTCAAAAACGATAAATAGCGGGTAAATAGAGTCCGCCGCTTCTCCGAGCATATATTGATACTGTAGCGGCATTAACCACTCATAACCGTGGCTTAACCAAACCTGAGTGTGTCGCCAGCGCATCAGCATATCGGAAAAATCTTCCTGTGGGCGATAAATGAATACAAAAATTTCCGCCCCCGTTTTAATTTTCCACTCCGGGTCACACATTAAAATCGCCAAATCGCAAGGCAAGCCGATTACCTCACCGGATGTAGCACTGAACCCCCCCGGTTTGGAAGGAGATATTGACTCACGAATCCGCACCGTAGGTAGGGGAATGGAAATGATACTTTCGCTAGGGCGGCGCATACTGGGAATCATTTCCAGGTAGGGGCGGTATTGCTTGAGCAAGTCAATGGCATTATCGCCGTTGCTATACTCAGCCAGCAATTCTTCGTAATGGTACTGTTTAACAATCATTGTTTTCTCGTGGTTTCTGTATTCTTTTCCCTAATGAGCTTTTGATGCAGACATTTGCCCTCGGTTGTTTACCCGGTTTTTCACCTGGACGCCGCCATTATGACCGAGGACAAATAACTTCAGCCAATCGTTTTTAACCCAATTTTTCAAACACGGCAAACATAGGCAGGTACATGGACATCAGGATCGACCCCACTAGAGCCGCAATGCCCACCATCATAATTGGCTCTAAGGTACTGGTGAGACCTTTAATCGCTTGTTCTACTTCATCCTCATAAAACTCACCGACTTTCGATAGCATTTTATCAAGTTCCCCCGTTTCTTCGCCAATCCTCATCATAGAAATAGCCATCCCTGGAAAGATATGCTCTTTCTCAAATGCCTCAGTGAGACTACCACCTTGTTGCACTTCCAGGCTAGCATTGTTGATGGCATTACAAATCACCTGGTTGCCAGCAGTGCGACCGACGATTTCAAAACAAGACAACATAGGCACACCAGCGTTGGTGAGCATAGCAAAAGTATTGCAAAAGCGCGCCACAGCAATGAGTTTGAGCAATTCACCAATGATGGGCAGATAAAGCATCCCTCGGTCAATTTGTACCCGCCCGATCGGAGTTTTATAATAAGCCTTGAATGCTGTCATTAACAGCCATAAAACTACGATTAAAGGCAACATTCTGCGCCAATCACGGGAAAATTCACTGATATTGAGGAGCAATACTGTAATAAATGGTAATGTCGCTCCCATTTCCTTAAAAATACCGGCAAATGTGGGCAGCAGGAAAGTGGTCATCGCGAAAAATACTACAATAGCGATGCCGCCTACTGCTTTGGGATAGGAGGAAGCGCTTTTGATTTCGTTTTCCATCTTGGCCGACTTTTCCAGAGCGTTAGCCAAGCGGTTAAGAACCGTATCCAACACCCCCCCAATTTCTCCGGACTGTACCATAGCGCAGTACAGGTCATCAAAGACATCGGGAAATTTGCCCATTGCTTGGGAGAGGGTGACGCCGGTTTCGATATCCGCCTTGATTTTCTTTAAGGCGCTCTTCATTTTGGCATTTTCCGCTTGATCTCCCAAGATGGCGATCGCCTTCATCAACGCGATACCAGAACTGAACATCATTGCTAGCTGGCGGGAAAATACGGCCTTATCCTTCACCGTAACCGAAGCCATCATCACACTGATTTTTTCTTCGATTGCTGAGAAGTCAAACCCGCCTTTAGGTTTAGCCTCACGTGCTAGAGCCATACAGCACCTCCAAATAAACGTACAGGCGTAATCGCTCTTTTATTATCATTCTAGGCCACCATCCCATCCGAGGCAGCAGTGGGGGAAGATGGGGAAGATGGGGGGGAGGGGGAAGATGGGGACGAGCCCACACTCGCCACACTCGCCACACTCGCCACACTCACCACACCCCCGCCCCCCCACTGCTGACCCTACATAAGCAATTTAGTGAGCAGCAGCTTTGGCTCCAGCAGCCAGATCAGGATTCGGGCCGATCAGGCGTTCCAGCTCGTCCGGTAGCACGGCTTTGCTCATCCCATCGCTCCAAGTGATTTTGCCATCTTTGTAGTGTTTTGCCAGAGCCATCTCCATTGTCTGCATGCCCAATTTCATGCCAGTTTGAATCATGGAGTAAATCTGAGAGTTCTTGCCTTCCTTAATCAAGTTGGCAGTAGCAGCCGTATTCACCATGATTTCCATCGCGCACACCCGGCCACCGCCGATTTTGGCCACCAAGTTTTGACTGCAAATGCCAATCAGGGAGTTACCCATCTGGGCACGCATGGCGGGTTTAACTTCAGCGGGGAACACATCAAGCATCCGGTTCACCGTAGCCGATGCGGAGTTAGTGTGCAGCGTCCCCATCACCAAGTGACCCGTTTCTGCGGCGGAACAAGCCAGAGAAATGGTTTCCAAGTCCCGCATTTCCCCCACCACAATGATATCCGGGTCTTGACGAAGGGCACCTTTAAGAGCGTTGGTAAAGCTCTTGGTGTCTTCTCCCTTTTGTCGCTGGTGAAACAGGCTCTTGATATTGGGATAGACATACTCGATCGGCTCTTCCACCGTGAGGATATGTTCGGCTCGCGTCCGGTTAATCAAGTCCAGCAGAGCCGCCAGAGTCGTGGTTTTGCCGGAACCGGTTTGACCCGTCACTAAGAGCATTCCCCGGGGGCGATGGGTCAGTTCTCGGAGAATTTCTGGCACCCCCAGCTTGTCCGCATTGGGAATCTTAGCACCCAAAGCCCGCATACAGGCAGCCCAGCAACCTCTTTCTCGGTAAACGTTGAGGCGAAAGCGCGCTAATCCTTTAACAGCATAGGCACTGTCCAAATCCCAGTTCTGCTCCAACTCTTTGCGCTGCTGGTTATTGAGCATCTGAAACACCAGGTTTTGGGATTCTTCCGGTGCCAGCTCTTCCCCAAATTGGGGCTGAGGGGTTAGCTTACCACTGATGCGGAAGTAAATCGGCGCTCCCGCCTGGATGTGGATGTCGGATCCACCTTGCTCGATGAGGGACTCGAGGATGTCTTCAATGACTAAACCTTGTGGCATAGTTTTTCTGTTCTAAATACCGGGTTCTAATTTATAGAATAAGCGCGAAATTTGCCTGCTACCCCTATTGATGACAGCTAGGGGGCGGGAGGCTCACTCTTGGAAACGCGGGGTCAAGCAGTAGGGGCAGTCCATCCATTCCTGCTGTAGTCCGGCGCCACAAGCCTTACAGGTGAGGCCAATTTTCCGCCGCCGCTTCAGTTCCGCGTCTAAACCAGTGTCAGTGAAGGTGACACGATCGACCTCTTCAAAGGTAGTATGCCCTTCCCGCACCAGGTTGATGCTGTAGGGGAGCAGAGAGAGCATCCCCTCTTCCTCGGCGCGTTCTTTAATCATGGCCGTGGAGGCGCGTTGGGTGATCAGGGCGGAGATTTCATCACTGTTTTTCAGCACTTCATACACGCCCACACGACCTTTGTAGCCTAAGCCGCGACATTTGGGACAGAGGGAACCGGCTTCATCGGCGGCTTTACGATCGTTCGGGGCGATAAAATTAGCTTTATAGAACGTGACTGCTGATTCTCGGGAAGCAGATAGACCGTAGCGAGCCAGTTCGTCCGGGGTGGGGCTATAGGCTTGGCGACAAGTGCCACAAACTCGGCGCATCAAACGTTGGGCAGAAATACCGATGAGAGAACCAGCCACCATGAACGGCTCTACGCCCATTTCATCCAGACGAGCGATCGCCCCCGAGGCGTCATTAGTGTGGAGAGTAGTCAGCACCAAGTGACCCGTGAGCGCCGCTTCGATCGCCGTTTTCGCCGTTTCCTTATCCCGCGTTTCTCCCACCAGAATAATATCCGGGTCTTGGCGCATAAACGCCCGCAGCAGCGCCGTAAAATCGAGACCCTTCGCCCGGATCACCTGACACTGAGTAATCCCCGGTAAAGCATATTCAATGGGGTCTTCCGCCGTACTGATATTTACCCCCACCTCATTGCGTTCCGCCAACACCGAATACAAAGATGTTGACTTACCCGAACCCGTCGGCCCCGTCACCAAAATCAGGCCAAACGGACGGCTGGCGAACTCCCGCACCTTCGCCAGAGCCTCCTGGTCAGTAATCAACATCCCCAAACCTAGCTGGGTGGAGGAGTTATCCAAAATCCGCATACAGATTTTTTCACCGAAGCGGCTGGGCACCACATTCACCCGAAAATCCACCGTGCGCCCCTGAAACACCCGGCGGATGCGACCATCTTGGGCATTCCGGCGTTCAGCAATATCTAATTCGGCAATAATTTTGAAGCGCGCCACCAAAGGATTAACAATCTTTTTCGGCAACTTGTAGATTTCTTGGAGTACCCCATCCTTGCGCATCCGCACCCGGAGAAACTCTTCTTGGGGTTCCACGTGGATATCAGATACCCCATCCGTCAATGCCTTAGCCAGGATTTGGTTTACCGTTTTGACGATCGGCGCTGACTCAGCCCCTTGCAGGGACTTGTCAATGTCCATATCATCACTGCCCTCAGCTTCCGCCTCCCCAATATCCACATTGGAGAAAGCGTCGATATCCACAGTCAGATCAACCTGCTTCGCTTTCTCTTCGTCTTGCTTCTTGCGCTTAGCTTCTTCTTGGGCTTTCCCTTCCAGGTATTGATCTAGCAATTTGCGGTGGTCTTCTGGTGCCAGGGCTCGCCGCCGCAACCCCCATCCCTTGGGTTGCAAAATCCGTTTCAAATCATCCAGAGCAGTAATGTTTTCCGGATCTACCATCCCCACCAGCACCGAAGGCGGTTCCCCCACGCTCTTCTCCAGAGGTAGCAGACGATGCAGGCGACACATCTCGATACTGATTACCGAGTCTATCAGTTCCGAGAGCGTCTCCATAGACACTTCTCTGATCTCTGGGTCGAAAGCCTCGACACCGTAGAGGATTTTGATTTCAAATAACTGATGCAGCTTGTATTCCCGGAGCAATTCTGGAGGCATCGGCTTTTGTACCAGACTTTCGAGAGCCTCAGTAAATGGCTTCCCATCCTTCCGGCTGTGCTGATTGGCTTCTCCGATTTGCAACGGGTTGGCATAACCCGCCTTAATCAGTTTATTTTCAAAAGGAGAAAACTTGCCGCTGGTGGTAACGAGAGCTTGTTTTGGTGAGATGGAGGAGTTGGTCATAACTGCTTGCTTGCCAGTATCAATTTCTAGTATTCCCAAAAATCTCGATATTTCTTTCCGACAGCTTGATTTACCCGCCACCGCCCGCATTTCCCCTCGCCAAATCCGACCAAAGCCTCCATTTCTGGCAGATTTGGCCAGCAGTGGAAGAGGGTAACACTTGCGCGAGAGAAAATTTGGGAGTGGGCTGCCGGTTAACTTCCTTTCTAGGCATTCCTCTGGTATCCTTTGGGGGCGCTTAAGGAATGTGCTGGTGCCAGCCCGCTGTTGGGTGGAGAGGCGCTTGGGTCTGATGGCGCCGGGGGATGAGACAAACATCAACCCCATGTGATCCCGATGATAACCCATGAGCATCACCGTGACCGGGAATTTAATCCAGTTCGGGAAATATTGCTGGCGCACCCGGCCCCGATCGTCTTCCTGACGGTCTTGGTGGTGATTTAGGGCGGAAAACCCCACTCCCGATCGGGCGCGCCTGCTAGCAGCATCCAAGATAAGATTGGTTAAGATTGTCCAACTGCATAGGGCAGCCCCCATACCCTAGAAGAAATAATGGGAAAGAACCTGGATGCTGGTATCGGGCACCAGGGTGCTGTGGGGGCAACCAAACGCCCTGCGTTGTGACAAGGGTAATCAGAGTATAACCAACCTCCAGCAATGGGAGGATAGCGGATAATGATGGAAGAGGAAAAGGACTTAGAGAACCAAACCCAACCAAATGCCACGCCACCGGAGTCACCGAGTGACTCCCCAGCCGCTGCATTCGCAGACTTGGCTGGGGCAGTGGGCGACCAGTCCGGAGGCAAACCACCCACCGCAGATCCGGTTGTGGGCTCTAGGCAGCCAGAAGAAGTGGCACCGGAGGAGATGGACTTTTTCGATCCCTTGGCCATAGAAGGGTTGATCCAAGCCAATGATAGCCTGAAAGCTCAATTAGAACAGGCTCAAGCTCAGTTTGAAGACCTCAAAGGTCAATATGCACGGCTAGGGGCAGATTTTGAGAATTACCGCCGCCGTACCGAAAAAGAAAAAGAAGAACTGAACCAATTGGCCACGGCGGTCACCATCAAAGAACTGCTACCGGTGGTGGACAATTTTGAGCGGGCACGTTCCCAGATTAAGCCCCAAAACGATTCGGAAATGAATATTCACAAAAGCTACCAAAGCGTGTATAAGCTGTTGGTAGATTGTCTGAAGCGTTTGGGGGTGGCGGCGATGTATCCCAAAGGCCAGGAGTTTGACCCCAACCTCCATGAAGCGGTGATGCGCGAAGCCACCACCGAGCATCCCGAAGGGACAGTGCTGGAAGAATTCATGCGGGGATATATGCTCGGCGATCGCATCCTGCGCCACGCGATGGTCAAAGTTGCCACCGCTCCTGAGCCCGAGAGCCCCTCAGAAGAAAGTCAAAGCGAATCTCCCCAGGAATGATTTAGCCCGCGTGTAGCGCATATCAAAGCCGCTGGCATGGTCAGCTACCAAGTCCCTCTCCTCCTAACCTACCATGCTGCGGCATAATCTTTTCATAGACATCTGCTACCAGACATCAACAGCCACCACCGCCGAACCGTTATGGGAAAAGTTATTGGCATTGACCTAGGCACAACCAACAGTTGCCTCGCCTTCTTGGAAGGAGGGAGACCCACCGTCATCCCTAACTCAGAAGGGGGCCGCACCACTCCCAGTATCGTGGCCTTTGGCAAGGGGGGCAGTCGCATGGTGGGTCAGCTAGCGAAGCGGCAAGCCGTCACTAACGCCGAAAATACGATATACAGCATCAAACGGTTTATCGGTCGTCGTTGGGAAGACACGGAAGCCGAACGCTCCCGCGTCCCCTACACCTGCGTCAAAGGCAAAGATGATACGGTGGATGTGGAAGTGCGCGGCACCCAATACACTCCCCAGGAAATCTCGGCCATGATTTTGCAAAAGCTCAAGCAAGAAGCCGAAGCCTATCTGGGCGAAGAAGTCACCCAAGCGGTAATCACGGTCCCGGCATACTTCACCGATGCGCAACGTCAAGCCACTAAAGATGCAGGCACGATCGCCGGTTTAGAAGTGCTGCGCATCATCAATGAACCCACCGCTGCCGCTCTCTCCTATGGTTTGGACAAGCAAGACCAAGAACTGAAAATCTTAGTTTTTGACTTGGGGGGTGGTACTTTTGATGTGTCAATCCTCCAGCTAGGAGACGGCATCTTTGAAGTCAAAGCTACCGCAGGCAACAACCACCTCGGCGGTGATGACTTCGATATTTGTCTGTTAAACTGGATGGTGGAGCAATTCCGCATCAGCTCCGGCGTTGACCTATCCGTGGATAAAATGGCGCTGCAGCGCATTCGCGAAGCCGCAGAGCAAGCCAAAATCGACTTGTCCAGCCGCGACAGTACCAGCATCAACCTGCCATTCATTAGCGCTGACGAAACCGGGCCAAAAAATCTGGAGATGGAATTGACCCGCAGTCAGTTTGAAGAACTGGTACAACACATGGTGCAAGCCACAATGGAGCCGGTGGCTCAAGCCTTAAAAGATTCTGGGTTGAAAAAAGAAGAAATCGATCGGATTATTTTGGTGGGCGGCTCCACCCGCATCCCCGCCGTCCAAGAAGCCATCAAAAACTACTTTGACGGCAAAGAACCCGATAAATCCGTTAACCCCGATGAGGCAGTGGCTGTAGGTGCTGGCATTCAAGGGGGCGTCTTGGGCGGCGAGGTGCCAGACGTGCTGCTTTTGGATGTGACGCCTCTGGCTTTGGGCATCGAAACCCTCGGCGGTGTGATGACCAAAATCATCGATCGCAACACCACCATCCCCACCAGCCGTTTCCAAATCTTCTCCACGGCGATCGACAATCAAAGCTCCGTGGAAATTCACGTCCTCCAAGGCGAGCGGGCAATGGCCAAGGACAATAAGAGTTTAGGGAAATTCACCCTCACCGGCATCCCAAGTGCCCCCCGAGGCTTCCCCCAAATTGAGGTGACTTTTGAAATCGATGCTAACGGCATCCTCCACGTCTCCGCCGAAGACAAAAGCACCGGCACCGCTCAACGTATTACCATTAGTAACACTGGCGGCTTGACTCCCGACGAAATCGACAAGATGCGCCAAGACGCTGAAACCTACTCTGAGGCAGACACCGCCGTGCAACTGTTGACAGAAGCGAAAAATGAGGCTACCACCTTATTTTATAATTTAGAAGCCAGCATCAAAGAGTCTGCCTCAGTGCTGAGCAAAGAGCTGAAGTTGGAAATCAAGGAAAAAGCTGTCGCCCTCAAAAGCGCCCTTGCTGACCCCAAAATCACCATTTCCGACCTGCGCGAAAAAATATCGGCCATGCAGGAAACTATGTTTGCCGTGCGGATGGCCGTTTACAGTCAGCAAAATCCCCAAACTGAAACTGAGTCGAACCCGCCTCCCGATGGCACATCGCCAAAGGGAAGCCCACAACCAGCCACTAAGAGTCCGAAATCGGCGGGTTAAGTCCCCCCGGATTCATTCATCCCCATCTTGCCCACGCATTTTGCAGCATCAGTTTTGTTACTCACACATACCGGAAGCGCTTTATGGCCCGCGATTACTATGAAATTCTTGGTGTCTCTCGCGACGCGGACAAAGAGGAGATTAAGCGCGCCTACCGCCGGTTAGCGCGCAAGTATCACCCAGATGTCAATAAAGAAGAAGGCGCGGAGGAAACTTTCAAAGAAATCAATCGCGCTTATGAAGTCCTCTCCGAGCCGGAAATTCGGGCTCGGTACGATCGCTTTGGCGAAGCCGGAGTTGGTGGCGCCGCCGGTGCCGGTCCCGGCTTCGGCGATATGGGCGATATGGGCTTGGGCGATATCTTTGAAAGCTTCTTCGGCGGCTTCGGGATGCAGGGCCAACAGCGCACCAGACGCAGTGGGCCAGTGCGCGGTGATGACTTGCGCCTAGACCTAAAACTGGATTTCCGGGAAGCGATTTTCGGCGGCGAAAAAGAAATCCGCATCAGTCACCAGGAAACTTGCAATACCTGCGGTGGTAGCGGTGCTAAACCGGGCACCAGACCGAAAACTTGCGGCACCTGTAGCGGTACTGGTCAAGTGCGCCGCGCCACTCGCACCCCCTTCGGTAGCTTTACCCAAGTATCTACTTGTCCCACCTGCAATGGTCAAGGTCAAGTGATTGAGGACCGGTGTTCTGATTGCGGTGGCAACGGTCAAAAACAAGAGACGAAAAAACTCAAAATCAACGTCCCTGCTGGGGTTGATAATGGCACTCGCCTGCGGGTATCCGGTGAAGGCGATGCGGGCAAGAATGGTGGCCCTGGTGGCGATTTGTACGTTTACTTGTTCGTAAATGAAGATGCCGAGTTTCAGCGTGAGAACATCAACATCCTCTCGGAGATCAAAATCGGCTACCTCCAGGCAATTTTAGGCTGCCGTCTAGAAGTGAATACCGTAGATGGTCCTTTTGAAATCACCATCGAACCAGGAACCCAGCCCAATACTGTGGTCAGGTTGGAAAATAAAGGGGTGCCTCGGTTGGGCAATCCGGTCAGTCGCGGCGATCATATGCTGACGGTGATGGTGGAAATTCCCACCAAGCTAACGCCAAAAGAGCGCGAGTTATTGGAGGAATTGGCCAAAATCAGGGGCGAACGCACTGGCAAAGGCGGGAAAGATGGCATATTTGGATTATTTAATAAGTAATGAGTAATTCTTCTGCATCCATTCCTGATGTCCAGATGGACTTGCGGGGTACTCCCTGCCCGATTAATTTCGTGCGGACGAAACTCCGTTTGCAGCAAATGGCTCCCGGTCAGCTACTGGAAGTGTGGCTGGATCCGGGAGAACCGATCGAGCAAGTGCCTGACAGTCTGGCAATGGAAGGTCACACCATTGAAATGATCCAGGATATGTCCGGCTTTTTTGCTCTGAAAGTCAGACGCTGCAATCCACAAGCATGATTTTGACGGTGGCAAATCTCCCGGATTCACATGAGGCACCCCTGTTAACGGGCACGGTTTTGGCGGTGCAAGCTAATTATTATCGGGTGGAACTGGATCCCCCGATGCAAATGGTCGCGGATCAGAACCTGCCCTCCCCCCTGCCTCAATTCCTGTTATGTACGCGGCGGTCTCGATTGAAAAAAATCGGCCAGCAGGTGATGGTGGGCGATCGTGTGGCCATTGATGAACCGGACTTTGTTGGACAGCGGGGAGCCATCAGCTCGGTTTTCCCCCGCCAAAGCGAACTCGATCGCCCCCCGATCGCTAATGCCGATCGCATCTTATTAGTCTTCGCTCTCGAAGAACCCACCCTCGACCCCCACCAGCTCACCCGGTTTCTCGTCAAAGCCGAATCCACCGGTTTACAAGTCAGCCTCTGTCTCAATAAATCCGATTTACTCCCCCCACCCGAACGCCAACAATGGCAACAGCGGCTGCAAAATTGGGGTTATCAACCCCTATTTATCAGCGTCCAACAGGATGAAGGTTTGCCAGAGCTGAAAACCGAACTCGCTAACCAAATCACCGTTATTTGCGGTCCTTCCGGTGTGGGCAAATCCAGCCTCATCAATCACCTGATTCCCGAAGCTCACCTCCGGGTAGCCGCCGTTTCCGGTAAACTCGGGCGCGGTCGCCACACCACCCGTCACGTGGAACTATTTAAATTACCTGGTGGCGGTTTACTCGCTGATACTCCCGGCTTCAACCAGCCAGAATTGAACAGCACTCCTACCCAGTTAGCCAATTATTTCCCCGAAGCTCGCCTGCGTCTGGGGGTAAATTCTTGTCAGTTCGCCAACTGTCTCCACGGCGATGAGCCTAACTGCGCTGTCTCTGGTGACTGGGAGCGTTATGGTGATTATTTGGAGTTGCTCCATGAGGCGATCGAGCATCAGGAATTTCTCCACCACCACAGCGATCGCGAATCCAGTTTAAAAGTCAAAACCAAACGCTCTGGTAAGCCAGAATACGAACCCCGCCTGGAATCTAAAAAATACCGGCGCATCTCCCGCCGCTTCCAGCACCAACAACTCCATGATTTAGAATCAGACGAATTAGAAGAAGAACCATGATTTACTGATAACAACTTAAATCAGCATCATAACTAGACAATCAATAATTTTATGACTTGGCGCAATGGTTATGGCGAGTTCGTTCTCACCGGAGAATTTGCTAAATTATACATCAAAGCCGTCAAACATGGCGTTGACCACCTCTGGGATTACTATGAGAACGACACAGAATTTATGTGGTATCCTACCGGCTCTCGGTTATTCGACAACGCCCATCATTATCAAAAAGTCCATCTCATCAATATCTGCTTGTCAGCTTTAATTGACCCCAACTACACCCCACCGAAGCGCAGCCACTTATTAGATGCCGCAGCTTATTTCGCGTTCGCTTTTTTGCTGGAAGAGATTCAGGGAGAAATCGAACGGGAATTATCCGACATCAAATATGGGGTAGAATCTAAACCTGATGATGAAAAATATAAATATTATTATCGCCAGATGCTTGAAGGCGCATTTCAAGAGGAAATCGTACCTTTTGAAATGGATTCACTAGAAAATGGCCTTTACGTTTACGAAGACGAAGAAGAGTATCAACAAATTGCTGCTGATTTGAAAAAATTTGAATATCAATCTACCGAGATGTCTTACTGGGACTATCTTCTAGAAATGTTGGCTAATCTCATATTTGAGGATAGGGACTGGGAAATGGTATCTGATACCCCGGCTTGGCTCGATGGCGGGGACGAAATCAGCCAGGTGATGGGAGTGAGCGACAGTTATTTAACCAACCGCTTGCCCAAAGTCACCAAAAAAGCAGCCTTAGCGGCTCGAAAGGCGATAAATAGCTGGAAACTGGAAAATTAAACCGGTTGCTGCCAAAATATTTTGGCCTTGTAGATGTTGACAAAAAGCCAAAAATATGCTGACTAGACGGTAATTGCCAAGTTTATCAGCAAATATGCCTACTAGCAGCATAACCCAGATAAATCTGGTAGTCTAGCTTAAACAGTTTTGGTACAGAGTAAAACTAATGGAAATTTTAATTGGGCGAGGCAAGACAGCTCGCCGCGCATACGGAATAGATGAAATCGCCCTCGTGCCAGGAACCAGGACACTAGACCCAAGTTTAGCCGATACCAGCTTCGAGATTGGCGGCATCAAGCGGGAAATCCCAATTATCGCCAGCGCGATGGATGGGGTGGTAGATGTGCGGATGGCAGTGCTTTTGTCGCAACTGGGGGCGATCGGGGTGCTGAATTTGGAAGGCATCCAAACCCGCTATGAAGACCCCAATCCGATTTTGGACAAGATTGCATCGGTGAGCAACACCGAGTTTGTCCCCCTGATGCAGGAATTATACGCCGAACCGATTAAGCCGGAATTAATTGTACAGCGGATTCGGGAAATCAAAACCCAGGGCGGCATTGCCGCAGTGAGCGCCACGCCAGTGGGAGCCGTCAAATATGGTGCGGCAGTAGCTGAGGCGGGAGCGGATTTGTTTTTCGTTCAGGCTACCGTAGTATCCACGGCACATTTATCTCCGGAATCAGTGACACCGCTGGATTTGGCGCAGTTTTGCCGGGAGATGCCAGTGCCGGTGATTTTGGGCAACTGCGTCACTTACCAAGTCACCCTCAATTTGATGAAAGCCGGTGCCGCTGGGGTGCTGGTCGGTATTGGACCGGGTGCGGCTTGCACATCTCGGGGCGTGTTGGGGGTGGGTATTCCCCAGGCGACGGCGGTGGCAGATTGCGCGGCGGCGCGGAATGATTATTACCAGGAGACTGGGAAATATGTGCCGGTGATTGCGGATGGGGGTTTGATTACTGGCGGCGATATTTGCAAGTGTATTGCCTGTGGTGCCGATGCGGTGATGATTGGTTCGCCTTTGGCGCGAGCGAAAGAGGCGCCGGGACGGGATTATCACTGGGGGATGGCCACTCCGAGTCCGGTTTTGCCCCGGGGGACTCGGATTCGCGTGGGGACCACGGGGACTCTAGAGCAAATCCTGCGCGGTCCGGCGCAACTGGATGATGGTACTCACAATTTGCTCGGAGCGCTGAAAACGAGTATGGGGACTTTGGGGGCGAAGAATATTAAGGAGATGCAGCAGGTGGAAGTGGTGATTGCGCCGTCTTTGCTGACTGAGGGGAAGGTTTATCAGAAAGCTCAGCATTTGGGAATGGGTAAGTAGATATACTCTATGATCTCAATTGTAAAGTTTTCTGCCAGAAGGAGGGCGAGAACGCCATCTTTTGAGTATAATAAAGTATAGCGGAGACGCATGTTTCCGTTCACTCCTCACACCACACTCCGCCCGGACTTCGGTTCGGGCGGTTTCTTATGGTCGGATATGTCAATTCTCACAGCGGTCAAGCTGGTTTCAGGCATGGTATAATTACTGACTGAGAAACCATAGAAAAAAGGATTTCGAGGCATGTCAACAACAGCCCCGGTTACAGATGCCAGCTTTAAGCAAGAAGTTCTAGATAGCGCAGTTCCCGTTTTGGTTGATTTTTGGGCGCCTTGGTGCGGTCCTTGCCGGATGGTGGCTCCTGTGGTGGATGAAATCGCCGAGCAGTACAAAGACCAAATCAAGGTGGTGAAAGTCAACACGGACGAAAATCCTAATGTGGCTAGTCAATATGGGATTCGCAGCATCCCCACTCTGATGATTTTCAAGGAAGGTCAGCGGGTGGATATGGTGGTGGGTGCTGTTCCTAAAACCACTCTGGCTACTACTGTAGAAAAGTATCTCTAACTCCTTTGCCCCCGATCGCCAGCTTCTAGGCTCACGCAAACCATGATATTGACTCTGCCCATTGCCCCCCTTTTTTAGGGGGGTTGGCGGTATCTTTTTTGGCGAGCTAGAGCATGACCGTCGGGGCTTCCTTGGCTACCAAAACCTGATGCGGCTGGTCTTGGGCTGGGGGCAAAAGGTTGAAAAGGCTTTAGCAGCCGCCATATTAGGGTTTCTCTGTACTCAGAAGGTTTGGAAAAGTCAAAAGATTGATTCTACTTTCCCCAATTGTCAAAATTTGTGTCATTTCACAAGAGCAGCCACTCACAAGCAGGATCTGAACCTGACCTAAGCGGTTGCTGACTAGCCGGAGGGTTGCTAGGGTTACTCAGGCGTTCTACCTCGCCATCACTCTTGATGTGGTTGGATTATGCCCGATACCCCCTGAGTAGCACAACTAAAATTAGCCAACCAAGATTAAAAATGGTTTATGGAGAGGTTAGGATCGGGATTAAGGTAGTTTAAGAGCTGAATAAATCTGGCTCCGGGGGCTAATTCCTGGGCGCAATGGCAATAGTGGGCGCGGCAAAAGCAGTTAGAATCAGATTGCAGGCCAATGGCAAAACCTCTATGGCGTTCCTTTCTTCCCCAGATACAACTCCTCGCAATCAATCTTTACAGACAGAGGTGCAGGCACTTCTGGACCAGCTACCTGACTTGAATTACAAAAAATGGATTGAGCGATCGCTCGCCACCCTGGTGCAAATCGCCAACGGGGAAATGGACCGACTCGATTGGAAAATCCTGAGCGCTTCCCTCCATGATATGCAGCGGGGATTCGAGATTTTCTCTGCTTACCGCCACGTGCGCAAAGTCACCATCTTTGGCTCCGCCCGCATGTCTCAGGACACATTAGAATGTCAGATGGCACGTGAGTTTGCCCGCCGCGTCACTGAGTTAGGATTTATGGTGATGACGGGCGCCGGAGGTGGGATTATGGAGGCGGGAAATGACGGCGCTGGTGCGGATAAGTCCTTTGGTCTCAATATTGATTTACCTTTTGAGCAGGAAGCCAACCGGGTGATGGAAGGAGACCCCAAGCTGGTGGGGTTCAAGTATTTTTTCACGCGCAAGCTGTTTTTCCTCAAGGAGAGCGACGCGATCGCTCTATTCCCCGGTGGCTTTGGCACCCAAGATGAAGCCTTTGAGACCCTCACCCTTGCCCAAACTGGTCGTTACGGTCCAGCGCCCCTGGTACTCATCGACGCCCCCGGGGGTAGCTACTGGGAAGACTGGGAAGCCTACATTAAAAAACACCTGGTCTCCCGAAGGCTAATTTCTCCCCAGGACACCGGTATCTACACCATCACCGACAACGTGGAAACCGCCTGCGCCGCTATCACGAGCTTTTATCGGGTTTATCACTCCAGTCGCTATGTGGATGGTAAATTAGTCCTGCGTCTTAAGTGCCCCCTCACCGACGATGAAGTAGAACAGCTCAACGCTGAATTCCAGGACATCTTGGTGACAGAGCGCATTGTCAAAAGCGCCGCTTTACCCAAAGAACAAGGGGATGAAACCGAAAACCTACCCCGTTTGGTGTTGCACTTCAACCGCCGGGATGTGGGCCGCCTGTATCAGATGATTGGCCAAATCAACCAAATGGGCTGCGGCGCACCCCCCAGTTGGCGCACCCAGATGGCACACCCGGAGAGCAAATAATAGAGGTACTTCTGGACGGGGAGACGGGGTGACGGGGAGACGGGGTGACGGGGTGACTGGGTGACGGGGAGGGGTGGGAAGAGGGGGAAGAGGGGGAAGATGGGGAAGAGGGGGAGGAGTGGGAAGAGGGGGAAGATGGGGAAGATTACTCCCCACACTCCCCACACTCCCCACACTCCCCACACTCCCCCCCCCCCCCCCCCCCCCCCCCCCCCCCCCCCCCCCCCCCCCCCCCCCCCCCCCC
>DVDU01000315.1 GCA_015296065.1 Oscillatoriaceae cyanobacterium M33_DOE_052
CACACTCCCCACACTCCCCACACTCCCCCTGCTCCCCATCTCCCCTGCTCCCCATCTCCCCTGCTCCCCGTCCCCCCGTCCTAGTTTGTCTGTGGATCCCTCATTTGTCATCAAATATTGATATATTGCTCCGGCTGGGGAGCGTTATCAGAGGCTAATGTCATTAATTCCTGACATATCAAGGCCGTGTAAGCCTGAAAATACGTAAATATGCTTATTTTGGGCGCGCCACCCCCTTGACCATCAGAAAAATTTTCTGCAACATATAGGAAACAAAGCGATCCCCCACGATCCCAAAGAAATGTTGTTGTCTGGCATCATGGGAAGCCAGCAGCTAAGGGACACCGATGGTGTGGCACCGATCGACAAGACACCTCTCCCGGGAGAGGGATGCCTCTGGCAAAGCATCGCACTTGTTGACTATGCCTAACGGGGATAAATGCCTGGAGTCAACCATCTGGGAGAGCCCAACGGCAACTCCTAGCTCGGTTAAATATAGTTGAGTGGGTAAGATGTTCACACATATCCGCAAACTCCAATGGACCAAATCTACTTCTGATGCTCAAGCAAGGGATTTACCATCTCCCCAGCCAAATTCATCATCGGTTAATTTACTTTTCCATCAAGCTGGTAAGGATAAAACAGGGAAATAGGCAGCGACGGCCAAACGTTGTATTCTTTGCCCGCCGTGCCCTTACCAAAACTTATGATCACACCCTGGAGGCGGAGCCGCATATTAGCCCTAGACTTCACTGCCTACCCGTCCTAGATTGTTGAAAAGCAAAGATAGACCGTCGAGTATGCCCGGGCTCGTTACCACCATGCACAGGCAAAGCAACTTATCTGCCGTCCAACCTATCGGAGGCCACATAAATGGCAAAAGAACGCCCACCTTTAGAAGAGATGACCTTGCGGCAGCTACGAAAGGTTGCCAGCGAGCAGGGAATCTCTCGTTATAGCCGGATGCGCAAGTCGCAACTTCTGGCATCAATTAATGAAAAACAACGTACCAAAATCTCTCTTAGTCCATCTACGCAATTGGAGGCGCAAGAAGAAGTGGAAGCTGCAAAATTTGAACTCGGCCAAGAAGATAGAACCGGTGGCACCCTAGCTTCCGTAGATGAAGGGCTCGGCGATTTGCCTAGCGGTTACGGTGAAAGCCGGATCGTCCTGATGCCTCGTGACCCCCAGTGGGCATACTGCTACTGGGATGTGCCCAACGATCACAAAGAAGAGCTGCGCAAGCAAGGCGGGCAGCAATTGGCTCTGCGTCTGTACGATGTTACCGATGTGAATTTGGAGTACCAAAGCCCCCACAGTATTCAGGAATACCTCAGCGATGAGTTGGCTCGGGAATGGTATCTGCCTATTCCGGTGAGCGATCGCGACTACGTGGTAGATATCGGCTACCGTTGCGCTGACGGTCGCTGGCTGGTTCTGGCTCGTTCTATCCCAGTCCATATCCCCCCCGTATATCCCAGCGACTGGATCGAAGACCACTTCATCACTGTTGCTTGGGAAGAAGACCTGCGCGGCAAAACCTTCTTTGAACTGGTTCCCCCCAGCAAGAAAACTCCTGTGGTGGAAAACCCCATCTACGACGAAATCTTTGGTATGGCTCAAGGTGCCGAAGCCGCTCGCGTCGCCGGTTCTCTGTTCGGCTCGATGCAGCATGTCCCCGGCTCGGTGGTTCCTGGCTCTATTTCTGCGATTCCTTCTCAAGCGATCAGCTCTTACATCTTCCCCAGTGGCGTCGGGATGTGGGCAGTTCCCACCATGTCTGGTATGAATATGTCCGGTGTGGGTCTCACTATGTCTGGTGCAGGCTTCTCTGGCTCCGCACCACCCATCCGTCCCCGCAAATTCTGGCTCATTGCTGATGCTGAGCTGATTGTTTATGGTGCTACCGAACCTGATGCTACGGTGACGATCGGCGGTCGCCCCATCAAACTCAATCCCGATGGCACCTTCCGCTTCCAAATGTCTTTCCAAGATGGTCTGATCGACTATCCCATCATGGCTGTTGCTGCCGACGGCGAGCAAACCCGCTCTATTCACATGAAATTCAATCGCGAAACTCCCTCGCGCAACACCAACACCAAAGAAGAAGCCGTCCTCGAATGGCTCTCCTAAAGCATCCCGCTCCCAGGAGCTAGCCATAACAAACTCCCCCGACCCCCGTCGGGGGCTTTTCATTTCAAATTGAGTCTTATTTATATAGTCATTTCAAATAGAAACGAGATATTATCGGGCGCAATACTCTCGGATAATTTCGTCGATAGATTGGTCAGGACTTGCATACATTCGGGCTCTCTTTAAAGCACTAAAATCAGGCTCTATGTCATTTAAGTCTGGTGAGTATTTGGGTAAAAATACTACTTGATGCCCAGCCGCCTCGGCCAATTCTCTAATCACCTTCTTTCGATGAATGGGCGCGTTATCCATAATTAATATCGACGGTGA
>DVDU01000109.1 GCA_015296065.1 Oscillatoriaceae cyanobacterium M33_DOE_052
AGCGAGTCGATCAGGAGTTAAGCCAACTGACTCCGGCGCAAGTACAATCGCTCACCTCATTTGACTTCATCCTCGAAGCTCTGATGTTGGCTGCCTTCTAGACGAGACCTTTTTGCTCATCTTCATTTTAAATTGGTATCAAGCGGGAGACAGTTATTGATGTTAATCTAGACCCCACTAAAGGTTCAGAAACAGGAAAAATTAGACTTTGTATTGTGGTCACGAATAACAGTGACAACGAGCGAGTGACCGTTATTCAAGTTGTCCCAATTACTGCATGGAGCAACAAAAAAGCTAAGATTACAACAAATGTCGAGATTTTGCCGTCGTCAGGCAATGGATTGACTAAACAATCTATTGCTGATTGTTGGCAAACCCGCCGAATTGATTATCGCTCTCGCTTAGTCGCCATTCGAGGTGAACTGGAACCAGAACAGAACTTTTGCTAAAAATTGATAATGCTCTCCGAACTGTGTTTGCTTTGTAGAAAACAGATGGCGTGCTTTTTGAGCTAAATTCGATGCAGGCGATCGACCTTTGGGGGAGGGTGCAGAAACCGGGTTTCTGTGAGGGCAAAGGGCGATCGCCTCCGGCACGCTGCGCGAACGGCTTTCTGGGGGGAGGAGTGCAGAAACCGGGTTTTTGCTATTATTTGGGTTCGGAGGCACAGGTCGTCCAGCATTAGTGCTAAACTAGGAACTAGATTCAACTAAGATGAAAATTTATGCCAATTATATATGCCCAGAAAAATTCGCGACTACAAAGCTGAGTTGATTAAATTGGGGTTTGTGCAGCGGCGGGGAAAGGGGAGCCATGAAAACTGGAAGCATCCGCAACTGCAACTGTTGATTACCATTGCCTTCAAAGACGGCGAAGATACACCGTTGTATCTGGAAAAATTATTAAAACAAGCGATTCAAGAGTTGGAAACAAGTGCCGGGGAGGAGTCAGAAGAATGAATTACCGCTATAGTTTATTAATTCAATGGTCGGAAGCGGATGGACTGTATTTGGTAACGCTGCCAGAGTTTGCTAAATTGGCGATGCAGCCTTGCACTTATGGGAAAACTTATGAAGAAGCGATCGTCAATGCGCAAGAAGCTATTGCCAGCTATCTTGAGTATTGCCAAGAAGAAGGTTTAGTGCCTCCAAGTCCGACGCCTGTTGTAGCTTAAGTGAAAGGAGATCGGACTTGGGGGATGGGTGCAGAAACCGGGTTTCTGTGAGGGCAAAGGGCGAATGCCTCCGGCACGCTGCGCGAACGACCTTGGGGGGGAGGGGCGATCGGACTTGGGGGAGAAAGAGTGTCCTTGGGGGAGGGCGTCCCTGTTGGTAATGCCGGGTTCTATCTCCCTGCCCACCCTACTGCCTTGGACACAATTACTTGAAGTGTGTATAATAAGAATAACATCTTGATCGTAAATTTATGATTGTAGCTCAATTGAGTGGAAACTATGAAATCGAGATTCCGGTAGCGGTGCGAGAAACATTAAAGCTGAAACCGGGCGATTCTCTGGAAGTCAAAGTAGTAGATGGTGCCGTGGTGTTGCTGCCAGTTCCCAGCCACACTTCTCGCTGGTTTGGCAAGCATCAAGACCTCTGGGATGGCGTTGATGCCGTTGCTTACATTCGGGGGGAACGGGAGTCATGGCGCGATTAGAAGACCTGGAGGGTGTTGCTCTGGCCTTGGACAGCGTGATTTTTATTTATGCTCTAGAAGGAAATCTCGAATTTGGCGAACTAGCCAGAAAAATTTTTGAGATGATAGAGCTGGGAAAGTGTCGAGGGTTTGCCTGTGATACCAATTTAAAATGAAGATGAGCAAAAAGGTCTCGTCTAGAAGGCAGCCAACATCAGAGCTTCGAGGATGAAGTCAAATGAGGTGAGCGATTGTACTTGCGCCGGAGTCAGTTGGCTTAACTCCTGATCGACTCGCT
>DVDU01000136.1 GCA_015296065.1 Oscillatoriaceae cyanobacterium M33_DOE_052
CTCTCCCAGGTAGGGAGAGGGGAGAATCACAGACAAAACCCATCCCCCCTCTTGCTCCCCTTTCTCCCTTTTTGGGAGAAAGGGGTTGGGGGATAGAGGGCAACTCTCTGGCTTGTCTCATGGTTATTTGAAATGACTATAGTTAAGAAACCCGGTTTCTCCCCTTATCCTCGACTAAGCTACTAATCCCACTATTTTAACCTGTACCCTACAACCAATTTCCCACCATGACATAACCCGCCCAAAAATAAGGGAGCGCATACTGGTTCTGCTGCAATAACTCCAACTGCGCACGGCGGAGAGCTTGCGCTTTTGTAGTTCCTGGTTTGGCCAGTTCCCGATAAAAACCATTCATCAACGCGGCGGTAGATTTATCACTAACTTTCCATAAAGTGGCCAAGGTACTGCGAGCCCCCGCACGTACCGCCACCCCCGCTAAACCCAAAGCTGCACGGTTATCCCCCGCTGCCGTTTCGCAGGCAGATAATACCAGTAATTCAATGGGTTGATTCAGCTTTTCCGCCCCAATGCGCAAGAAATTATCTAAATCTTGCACATTAATCACCCCATCATACGTGAGGATAAAAGTATTTTCAGCGCGGGAGCTAAACCGCCCGTGGGTGGCGATGTGAACCGCTAGAAAAGGGGTTTTTTCTAGGGCTGTGCGCAAAGATTGACCAGTAAAATCCTGATTAAACAGCAATTTCGCCCCAAGCTGCTGTTTAATATCTGCCAATTCCTGCGCTACTTCTGGCAAAGGCGAAAACCCTTGTCTTGCCTCGGACAAACCCGCCGCCAATATCTGCAACTTTTGCGCCTTCAAGGGTCGCGGGTCGATGAGCTGTGAACCGGGAGATATGGCAATATTGTAGTTTTCAATTAGATATTTTTGCCCATCATACAGTACCGCCATCGGCAGATTGCGCAACACTCCATCGGGCACAAATACCAAAGTTTCCACCCCACTCGCAGCGATATCAGCCGCCAGAGGTCGCAGCATCCAATTATAAATTAGCTGAGATAAACGCAAAATCTCCGGTTTACTCCCAGTTATTCGCCCCAAATTTCGCCGCAGTTGCGCCGCAGTGGTTTCTATCTCACTCGCCGCCACCTCGGAGCGGTAGTGGCGTAGAGGTTGACCGGGTAGAGCTAGGATAATTTCCAGGCTATCTGGTAAAATAATCGGGTAAATAATCGCCGCATTTTTATCCACTTCATCGATGTTGGCTACCCGCGTATCCAAGCAGGCTTCTTGAAAAAAGTTCTGCAATTCCGCTAACTGTAAAGATTCGATTACTTGTCTGGCTTGTTTGAGATTCGTCTGATTGGGAGATTGCAGCAACAGTGACACTAGCTCTCGATATACTGGTTCCACACTTTCCCGAAAGCTAAACTGCACTTCGGTGTTAATTGTGGTTAAATCTTTCCGCAGATTGTCTAGGTCTAGAATAGCTTCATTATAAGCGGATATGGCATCTGACCGATTCCCCTCGCGGGATAAAATTCGTCCTAACTGCCAATGCCATTGGTAGGCGATATCCGAGGCATTAATTGCCTCAGCTTGAAACAAGGCAGTTTCCATCAGTTTGCGGGCATCTTTGAGCTGTCCAGCATCCTGATATAACCGCCCCAAACTCCCTAGAGCGTATGACTCCGATCGCGCATCACCTAAACTGGCGGCTTGCTGCACGGCTTGGGCAAGTAAACCAGCGATTTGCTCTTGGTTATTGCCCAGAATCTTCAAACTATCACTCAGATTAATTATCGCATATACGCTGCGACGGCTGGGGGTGAGATGAGTAATGATGGGGAGAGTTTCCCCTGCTAACTTAGCCGCATCTTCCCGCCGCTGTGCCGCCAGGAGTAATTTTATGTGATTCAGGTGCGCTTCCAGCTTCTGGTTGCTGCTGCTGGCAATATTTGCGGCAACTTCATAAGCATTAATTCCTTTTTCCAGAGCCGCAATTTGCCCTGGTGCATCATTTAAATTGGTGGCTATTTTATAGATGTCAGTGGCGGTATTCCCTAAACTTAACTGCGCCGCTGCTATAGCTGACGGCGATGCGACTGCCTCCGCCACTGCCAAACTTTGCTGCAAAATTTCTGCTGATTTATCCAGCTCCCCAATGGCGCGATAAATGTTGCCTAAACTGCGTAAACCGGTGGCTTTAATCTCGGAATTGGGTTGGGTTTTGAGTTGGCTGGCTACGGCTTCTAGGGTGGAGCGATCGCGCCGGTACAAACCCATCGCTTGTAACGCTTGCGCTTGATTCAATAAAGCACCGATCGCCCCCAACTCATCCCCAGCTTGGCGGTAATTTGCCGCAGCCGATCGCCAACTTGCCAAAGCCGCCGTCGCATTGCCGATCGCCAGCATCAAATGTCCCTGGCTATTATTCAAACGCGCCATAATTTCCGGGTAATTTTCCCCAGATATTTCTGCCATCAGAGACAAACCCTGGTTAACCACTGCCTCCGCAGCTTCATACTTGCCCAATTGCCGGTAAGCCAAAGCCAGATAACTGCAAATAATTGCCTTGTCGGGATTAGTCACCTCCGACAATCCCCGCAATTTTTCCCAAGTCTGCACCGCCTCCGCAAACCGCTGCTCCTCATAAAGTTGCAGCCCAACTTGCCATAGGGGCGCCTCCGCAACTGAGTTTGGGCTTAAACTAATAATCTCCGTACTCAGTCCGGTATTAAAATCAGGATTTGGCGCAATTGCCGCCGCCCCATCTATTTTTCCTACTAAAGATAATAACACCAACAATCTAGAGATGTCAACTATTTTTTTCATGGATTTTGAGGAAATAAATAATTATTGTTTGTCATTGCTCATTAGTCATTTGTCCTTTGTCCCCTTCGACTTCGCTCAGGGCAGGCTTTGTCCTTTGACTAATCACAACGGACAAAAGGCAACCCCGGAGAATTCGCCACCAAAATGATATCCCCCCCAGCATCCACTGCCCAACCCGTAGCCTCAATAAGGGGAGACTGGGAGTATCTGCTCCCCTGCACCCCTGCACCCCTGCTCCCCTGCACCCCTGCACCCCTACTCCCCGCCTCCGTAGGAAGACGTAAATCCTCCCAAGTCGCCTCATCCGGGAGCATGTCATTAGGGTTAGGCGGTAAACCACCGCTACCAGTCACTGTAAATTGGCTATCTCGATAATCGCCACAACTGCGAGTAATTAAATTAGCAGTGACAAGGCTATTCGCTTTTACCTCTACCAACCCCTGGGATGGGTCAACATCGGGATTGCTCACACGTATATTACCATCGATCCCCAATTGAGAACTAGCAGTAATTGCACCGTCGGGAGCGAAAATCCCTGTAGCAGCGATGCGGATATTGCCTCCCACTCCTCCAACGGCATTGGCTGTGATTTTGCTATTTTCGATAACTGTAATATTATCAGCATTAATGTCCAGGTTGCCACCATCACCCACACCCCCAAGAGCTTCTACGGTAATCTCGCTATTGCCACGTAGTTCTAAATCCCGCTGGTTTAATGTCACATCTCCACCCAAACCTAGAGCCGTAGAAGCATTCAGGCGCCCGCCGTTATTTAACAATAACTTATCCGCGCTGATGAATAACCGGCCACCATTTCCCAAACCAGTATGATTGACTTGAATTAAACCCCTATCTAACACCTGCACTTGAGGGGCGATAACGGTTAAATTTCCGGAAGTGCCAGTAGCACCATTTTGCGCCTCTGTGGATAAGGCACTGCTGTCATTCAAAACTGGGACTACTCCCACCACCGAGACTAATTCTGTCGCCTGTACGATGATGTTGCCCCCATTGCCATTGCTAGTAGTAGAAGAGGATATCAAACCACCATCTTCTACAAGTAATTTTCCGGTTTCAATATTAATTGTGCCCGCATTCCCAGTAGAAGTTTCATTAGCTTGACTGAGCAAAAAACTGGGCAAACCGATTGTTTTATCAGTCCCCCGCATTTCCACAGATTCTCTAGCGCGAATCGTGATACTACCGCCATTACCAGCGCCAAAAGTGCCGGAAGAAATGACAGCACCATTCAAGAGGAGTAATCTGCCAGTATCGAGGGTGAGGGGAGCGCCATCACCGGTGGCACCGATATTGATTTCTGTCAGGAGGGAACTGGGATAACCGCTGGAGTTGTTATCGCTCAACAGGATAAAATCATGGGTGATAATCTCAATACCTCCGCCAGTTTCACCACCGAGGGTATTGGCTAAGATAGTGGAACCATCAATCATAGATAAGGAGTTACCCCTGATGTGGATATCACCACCTTTGGCACCGCTGGTGTCGATGGAGGCGGCGGCGGTTAGTTGGATATCTTGTAATTGATTGGCGGTGGTGGTGTCCAGTTGCCAACCATCAGCCGAGGGGGAAATCGTAACAGTATTATTGCTGCTAATCGCAGCCAGTTCAATTCTGCCACTTTCAGCGGTGAGGTTGCCCCCGGTGAGATTGATATTACCACCAACTAGGGTAAGAGTTTGACCCGGTTTTACCTCTAAACCAGCCGGACGATTATCCCGGATAGTGCTAAAATTATCGCCGTAGCTCAGGTTATTACCAGTTCCCATTACTTCGATATTGCCGGGATTTGTGCCTAGTTGTAAACCGATGGGAGCGGTGATAGTGAGCAGGGGCGGTGTTTGGGGGTCGATCGTGCTGTAAGTGGTGTTATCAGCAAATTTGATTTCGCTGGCGGTGGTGCCTAAAAATGAGCCGCCGATGTCTAATTTGGCGTTGGCGCCAAAAATAATCCCGCTGGGATTAATCAGGAACAGATTGGCGGTGTTGTTGGCGCTGATGGTGCCATCAATTTGGGAAATGTTGCCGCCAGTGACGCGGGTAATGATATTGTCTATGTTGGGGGAATTTTGAAAGTGGGCACGCTCTCCGGTATTGAGGGAAAAGTTGGAGAAGCTGTGAAAGAGGTTATTGCCTCTAATGGCGCCGCCTTCTATTTGTAGCAGCTCTGGGGTGCCTGTAATTTTGGAACTTTCCCCGCCGAGGGTGGTATCGGGGATGATTTGGGCTGTGGCTGGGAGGGAAAAGGTGAGGTAAAATGCAGCCACACAGAAAGTTTTTGGTAGGGTGGGCATTGTAGTAGGGCTTTAGCCCTAATTATAGGTTTGTAGTAGGGCTTTAGCCCTAATTATAGGTTCGTAGTAGGGCTTTAGCCCTCCGGATTTTTGGGCTAAAGGGGTGATTCGCGAATCACCCCTACGAAGAACCTGTTAACGACGCCTTTGTTGCAGTTTTTGATACACTGCCCGCAGGTCAACTTTATGGTGGGCTAGGGCAACCATTGTGTGATAAAATAGGTCGGCGGCTTCATTGGCGATGTCTTCGGGGTTGTCGTCTTTGCATGCCATAACGACTTCGGCGGATTCTTCCCCGATTTTTTTGAGGATTTTGTTATCGCCGCCTGCAAATAATTTGCTGGTGTAGGATGCTTCCGTGGGGTTGTCCCGCCGATCGCATATCACTTGAAATACTTGGGATAAGGTGTCGGCGGGGGGGGGGATGATTTGGCTATCAACGCGATGAAAGCAGCTCCGCTCTCCTGTGTGACAAGCGATATCGCCGATTTGCTCGATACCGATCAGCAAACAATCGGAGTCGCAGTCGTAGCGGAGAGATTGTACTTTTTGGATATGTCCCGAGGTGGCGCCTTTGTGCCATAATTCTTGGCGCGATCGGCTCCAATACCAGGCTTCCCCAGTTTCCAGAGTTTTTTGCAGAGATTCCCGGTTCATCCATGCCATCATTAGCACTGTACCATCGAGGTAGTCTTGGGCGATCGCGGGCACCAATCCCTGACTATCATACTTAATTTCATCCACTGGGATAGTTTGTACTTTGTCATTTGTCATTGGTCATTAGTCCTTTGTCATTGGTCATTAGTCCTTGGTCATTTCTCCCCTCTCCCCTTGTGGGAGAGGGGTCGGGGGTGAGGGGGGATGTCATTTCTCCCCTCTCCCCTTGTGGGAGAGCGGGGGTGAGGGTCATTTATCCTATGTAAATACAGTCCCGTGAATTTTTTTACTCCAACCATCACCAAAATGCTCGATTTCTAAAAAATTAGCATTTTCTATCCCCGGTTTATACACCCGAAACGTGCGGGCAATCCCCAGAGATGCGGCACTTTCCAGGGGACCAAAAAACCGGGCATCTCTATCCATAAAATACTCTTGTCCTGCCCATAGCTCCATTTGTTGCTGATTTAGGAAAAAACAGCCCGAATGGGGATTTTCTGCCCTTTTAATTATAACCTCTTTTCCCATCACTTTGGCAATAATTCTTAAATTATCTTTAAAATAGTGGGCAAAATTTTCCTCTGGCTTCCCCGTGTGAAACAGCAGCTCTGGGTCAATATAGTTTTTGGCAAAATTGCTCTCATTTTGCGACATCTCAAACCGATTAGGTTGCAACAGCCACCCGTTATCAACCCAAGAGTTAAACCAGGCTAATTTCTGAAAAAATAGCGGGTCATGGATAATTAAATCATCCTCCATATACCCATAATAATCGTAATTGCCCAAACCAGCTTTTAAAACCCCGTGACATTCAAAACCCAAAAACATGGGTTCGCACTGAGTTGGGTAATGTTTGTAACAGCCCGGTGGAACCGGGAGGCGGTCTAAAATATGCAGGTTTTGGGTGGTACAAATTACTACATCGATTGCCACGGAATGTTTGAGGTTCGCCGGTAAACTATACAGTTTATCTGTGTAGCGAAAATACACCTGCTCGCTACCAAACAAAGCGAGGAGGGATTGCAGGGATTGGGTCAAAGCGGATATGCGGGGTTGGGGATTGGCACCTTGGGAGCCATATCCCCCACCACCACTGGGGTTAAAAACATGAGGAATCGCAATCAAAACGCGCATTGTGGCTGATGATAATATTTCTTAATTTAGCAAATACGGGGATTAGTGAGATAATCAATTATGGTCAATGTCATTGGTCATTTGTCCTTTGTCCTTTGTCCGACAGAAACCGGGTTTCTGCGAGAATAAGCGGCTTGATACCGAGGACGCAGGTGAAGAAACCCGGTTTCTCCTCCAAGTGACAAATGACAAGTGACAAAAATATCGAAGTTAACAGAGGATAGAGCAATTGGTAACTAGCACGTTCAACACCACAAAATCCGAAGAAATCTTCGCCGCTGCCCAAAAACTGATGCCGGGTGGGGTTAGCTCCCCTGTGCGGGCGTTCAAATCTGTGGGGGGACAGCCGATCGTATTCGATCGCGTCCTCGGTTCCTACGTCTGGGATGTCGATGGCAACAAGTACATCGACTATGTAGGCACTTGGGGACCAGCAATCTGCGGTCACGCCCACCCAGAAGTCATCGCCGCCCTGAAAGACGCCCTAGACAAAGGCACCAGCTTCGGCGCCCCCTGCTTCCAGGAAAACATTCTAGCGGAAATGGTCATCGATGCAGTGCCTTCCATAGAAATGGTACGCTTTGTCAACTCTGGCACAGAGGCGTGCATGTCCGTCCTGCGGTTGATGCGAGCCTTCACCGGACGAGAAAAAATCATTAAATTTGAAGGCTGCTACCACGGACACGCCGATATGTTCTTAGTCAAAGCAGGCTCAGGAGTAGCCACCCTGGGTTTACCAGACTCTCCCGGCGTCCCCAAATCTACCACCACCAACACCCTCACTGCCCCCTACAACGACTTAGAAGCAGTAAAAACCCTGTTTGAACAGCATCCCGACCAAATTGCCGGGGTGATTTTAGAACCAGTAGTGGGCAACGCCGGGTTTATCCCCCCCGATGCGGGGTTCCTGGAAGGGTTGCGCCTCCTGACTCAAGACTATGGGGCCCTGCTGGTATTTGACGAAGTAATGACCGGTTTTCGCATCGCCTACGGTGGGGCCCAAGAAAAATTTGGCGTCAAACCAGACTTAACCACCCTAGGGAAAGTGATTGGCGGCGGTTTGCCCGTGGGAGCCTACGGCGGACGCAAAGACATTATGTCAATGGTAGCCCCTGCCGGTCCGATGTACCAAGCCGGGACCCTTTCGGGAAATCCTCTCGCAATGACAGCGGGGATTAAAACCCTGGAATTGCTGAACAAAGCGGGCACTTACGAGTATCTAGACAAAATCACCCAAAAGCTGGCCCAAGGACTGCTGGCGGCGGCGAAGGAAACCGGACATGAAGCCTGCGGCGGTTCCCTCAGTGCCATGTTTGGCCTTTTCTTTACCGCCGGTCCGGTTCACAACTATGAAGACGCCAAAAAGTGCGACACCAATAAATTTGGCCGTTTCCATCGGGGAATGTTAGAGCGGGGAGTTTACCTCGCTCCCTCCCAGTTTGAAGCCGGGTTTACTTCTTTGGCGCATACAGAGGAGGATATCGATCGGACTTTGGAAATCGCCCGCGAGGTCATGTCTCGCCTGTAAAGCCCCCGTAGGGGCGGGGGAGCAGGGGAGCAGGGGAGCAAGGGAGCAGGGGACCAGGGGGGCAGGGGGGACCAGCTTGCAAGTGCAGGTTTTTTATATTGCCCTCTATCCCCCGACCCCTTTCTCCCAAAAAGGGAGAAAGGGGAGCGTTATGCAGTCCGTGATTTTCTCCACCATCTTCCTCTTGACTCCCCTCTCCCGCCCTGGTCGAGGGGTTCTATGCCTTACTCACATCTTTCTTAACATCATTAGCCTTGACAGTTGAGATGTCACTTTGATAAAGTAGTAGCCAAGTGGTAGAGATATCATGGAGTCGTTGCAGACCCCGCCAAATGGTTTTC
>DVDU01000015.1 GCA_015296065.1 Oscillatoriaceae cyanobacterium M33_DOE_052
CGGGGGGACGGGGGGACGGGGGAGGAGGGGGAAGAGGGGGAAGAGGGGGAAGAGGGGGAAGAGGGGGAAGAGGGGGAAGAGGGGGAAGAGGGGGAAGAGCGCACACTCCCCACACTCCCCACACTTCCCACACTCCCCACACTCCCCCCGTCCCCCCTGGGGGAGAACGGGAAATGTTATAGATTTAAATCGGTGACGGCACCGAGACTGCTACTGGAGACCAATTTGGCGTATTTGGCCATCACGCCTGCGGTGTAGCGGGGTTTGGGGGGTTGCCAGTTGGCGCGGCGTTGTTCTAGTTCGGCGTCTTCTACATGGAGCTGTAGCTGGCGGGAGTGGGCGTCAATGGTGATGGTGTCGCCTTCTTTGACTAGGGCGATCGTGCCGCCCACGGCAGCTTCTGGTGCCACGTGACCCACTACCATACCATAAGTACCGCCAGAAAACCGGCCATCGGTAATCAAGCCTACGGAATCGCCCAAACCGGCGCCGATAATTGCCGAAGTGGGGGCGAGCATTTCCCGCATTCCCGGCCCGCCTTTGGGGCCTTCATAGCGCACCACCACCACATCTCCGGCTTTGATTTTGCCTGCTAAAATCGCCTCGAGGCATTCTTCCTCGGATTCAAATACCCGCGCTGGGCCAGTGATGACGGGGTTTTTGACGCCACTGATTTTGGCCACAGCGCCTTCCGTGGCTAAGTTGCCTTTGAGAATGGCTAAATGTCCCTGACGATACATGGGATTATCCCAGGAACGGATGACGTTTTGGCCGCTGGGAGGTTGGGACGGAACTTGTGCTAATTGTTCGGCAATGGTTTTGCCGGTGATGGTGAGCGCGTCGCCGTGGATTAAACCATGTTCTAGGAGCATTTTCATCACCAGGGGAACGCCACCAGCGGCGTGAAATTCGGTGGTGACGTGTTTGCCGCTGGGTTTGAGGTCACAAAGGACGGGGACGCGCTGGCGAATGGTTTCAAAGTCATCGATGTGGAGGGGGACGCCTGCAGCGCGGGAAATGGCTAGCAGGTGCAGGACGGCGTTGGTGGAACCGCCGATCGCCATAATCACGGATATGGCATTTTCAAAGGCTTTGCGGGTGAGGATTTGCCGGGGGAGGATTTGCTGGCGGATGGCATCGAGGAGGACTTTGGCGGATTCGGTGGTGCTATCGGCTTTTTCTTCGTCTTCGGCGGCCATTGTGGAGGAGTACATCAGGCTCATCCCCATCGCTTCAAAGGCGGAGGACATGGTGTTGGCGGTGTACATGCCGCCGCAGGAGCCAGCTCCGGGGCAGGCGTTGCGTTCGACGCCGAGGAGTTCTTCGGCGGAGATTTTGCCTGCGCTATATTCGCCTACGGCTTCAAAGGCGCTGACTACGGTGAGGTCGCGATCGTTGTATTTACCCGGTTTGATGGTGCCGCCATAGACGAAGATGGCGGGGATGTTCATGCGGGCGATCGCAATCATGGCTCCTGGCATGTTTTTATCGCAACCGCCGATCGCCAGCACTCCATCCAAGCTCTGACCATTGCACACGGTTTCTATGGAGTCAGCAATCACCTCCCGGGAGACTAAAGAATACTTCATCCCCTCGGTGCCCATTGAGATGCCATCGCTGATGGTGATGGTGCCAAACATTTGGGGCATCCCCCCACCATGACGCACCGCCGCTTCCGCTCGCAGTGCCAAATCATTTAACCCCACATTGCACGGGGTGATAGTGCTGTAGCCGTTGGCGATACCCACGATCGCTTTGGTGAAATCTCCATCACCAAAACCCACAGCTCGCAACATGGCTCGGTTAGGCGCCCGCTGAGTTCCCTGAGTCACCACAGCACTTCTCAAATTTTCTGCCATCTTTGCCTCTTACTGTTTTCAGTTACATCCCCCCCAACCCCCCCCTTTGAAAGGGGGGGCTGGGGGGATGGGGGCTCCCACACCGAAAGGTCCGCGCTTGTCTTCCCCTAGGGAGGCGTTGCCTTTGATCCTGTCTCGAAACCCCCACGCTTTCCATTCTCCCAAATCTGCTTGAATCTGAGACGATAAATTGGAACAAGCGAATCCGATGAGGGGGTCTATTGTGGATTTAAGGGAAGTTTTGGAGCGCTATGCTGCCGGGGAAAGGGATTTTCGTGACCTCAACTTTGCCGGAGGCAATCTGGCTGGGTTGGATTTGAGTGAAATCAACCTCCGCACTGCCAACCTCCAACAAGTGAATTTTACAGGTACGATACTTAGGGGAGCCAACTTACGTGAAGTAAAGCTGACGGGCTCCACGATGGAAGGCGTAGATCTACAGGAAGCCAACTTGATTGGCGCCGATTTGAGCGATTGCAATTTATACAAAGCCAACCTCAAAGCAGTGAATGCCAGTCGGTCTCTGATGGAGCGAGCGAATTTGGAATTAGCAGACTTGAGTGAGACGATCGCCAGTGAAAGCCGATTCGTCGGCGCCAACCTCACCAACGCCAAACTCCGAGATGCCAACCTCTCCCGCTCCAACCTCAGTGAATGCAATCTCACTTCTGCCCGCTTAGAAGGCGCTAACCTCACTTTAACCATCCTGGTCAACGCCACTATGCCCGAAGCCAACCTCACCAACGCCATCCTCAACGGCGCCAACCTCACCAACGCCAACCTCACCCACGCCGACCTCAGCCGCGCCAACCTCAGTGGCTCCAACATGGCTGAGGTCAACCTCAAAAGCGCCCAACTACGCGGCACTAAAATCAGTTGGACCACCTTGCGCGGCGCCAACTTACAAGGCGCCAGCCTTTACCGCGCCAACCTCGCCTGGTCCAACCTCACCGGCGCCGACCTCACCGAAGCCATCTTAATCGATGCCAACCTCTATCGCGCCAACCTGCGCGATGCCAAGTTACTCCGGGCAGTTATGCCCGATGGCGCGCCCAAAGCCTGATCCCCGCTTCATCCCAGGTAGGGAAATGCCCCCTCGTTCCCGGTCTGCCCCGGGAACTATCAACCCCTCCACCTCCGGGCGTCCTGGTATTTCTAGCGCCAATTAAACACATCAACACACCCATCAGCTTTTTTGTTAAACTATAATTACAAAAATAAATAAATATTGACATATTTACTGTTATAATTACTGGAAAAATGTCACAATAAATTTAATAATAGTAATTATCATCGCCATCACTCAATTGCTGAACCATTAAGAATCAGTCGCATCATTTCGCCAATTATCACTTTAGTGATTTCCCTAAACCATCTAGGTTTTGGGGCAACCACATCCCAGAGGCAGCATATTTTATCGCCAAAACCATGAAATTAAAATTACATCCATCCCCACGACAAAATCACCAAAACTAAATCCTATGAATGCCAAAGAATTGCTTGAGCTTTACGCAGACGGAAACAGAGATTTTACCGGAGTCAACCTCATTGGCGCTGACCTCACCCACGCTAATCTCACCGGCGCCAACTTCAGCGGCGCTTTCCTCACCGGCGCCAACCTCAGCCGCGCTTTCCTGAATGGCGTCAACTTCACCGGCGCCTTTCTCTACCGTACTGACCTAAGTTTTGCCAAGCTCAGAACCGCCAACCTCCTACAAGCCGACCTGACCAAAGCCAATCTCAAAGGTGCCAACCTGCTCAAGTCCTGTCTCGTCGGCGCCAAACTGAGCGGCGCGATTATCACCGGCGTTAACCTCGCCGCCGCCAACCTCAGCGGCGTCAATTTTTGCGGCGCCGACTTGAGCGGGATCAATCTGCGCAACGCTAACTTGAGTGGAGCCAATTTAAATTGGGCGAACCTTTCTGGGGCTCGCTTGAGTGGCGCCGACCTCTCTGGCGCTCTCATCAACAACATCAAGCTCAGCGGTGCATGGCTCAACGGTGTGGATCTGAGCGGATTTAACCTCGAAGGCTGTTCCCTTGAAGAAGCCAAACTCAGCGGCGCCAACCTCAGCGGCGCCAACCTCACCGCCAGCAACCTCGCTCACAGCGCGATGCGCTTCGCTATCCTCAATCGCGCCAACTTGCGCGCCGCCAATTTGAATAGCACCCAGTTGCGAAAAGCTGCCCTCAGCGAAGCCAACCTGAGCAAAGCCGATTTGAGTAAAGCCGATTTAAGCGAAGCGGACCTCACCGGCGCCAACCTCAACTTAGCTAATCTCCAAAATGCCGACCTCTCCTATACTTCCTTACGTGGTGCCTACCTCTGGAAAGCCAACCTAGATGGCTCCAAACTCTATCGCAGCAATCTCACGGGTGCCAGTCTCCGCCACGCCGATCTAGAGGGAGCCGACTGGAGCGAAGCTATCCTCACTGATGCTACTATGCCTGATGGCACGATTAACAATTAGGCTGATGGGGTAGGGAATGGTTTTTAGTTCTCCAGTTTTTCTGTTTTTATTCTTACCCCTAGTTTTTACATGGCACTGGCTGGTACAGGAAACCAAATTTCGCAATTTATTGCTTTTGGGCGCCAGCCTATTTTTTTATGCTTGGGGTGAGCCTGCTTTTGTCGCCATTATGTTGGCATCGATTACTTTCAACTATGGGATGGGATTGGCGATTGCTAAAATAGCTAAACATGGGCACAAATCAGCAATTTTAACTACTGCGATTTTCTTTAATTTAGCTTTTTTGTTTTATTTTAAATATGCCAATTTCTTTTTGAACAATTTTGCTTCTATTTTAAAACATTTAGGCATAAATGGTTTTGTTCTAGGCTTGACTGAAGTAAAACTACCAATTGGCATATCTTTTTTTACATTTCAAGCCATTTCTTATATTATTGACGTTTATCGCTGTCAGATTAAATGTCAAAATAATATTTTAAATTTAGGATTATATATTGCTTTATTTCCCCAATTGATTGCCGGTCCAATTGTCCGATATGAAGATATAGAGCAACAATTGCAAAAACGGCAGATTAATTTTGAAAAATTCGCCAATGGAATCCAGCGATTTATCATCGGCTTGGGGAAAAAAATGCTGATTGCCAATACTGTGGCAGCACCAGTGGATAAAATCTTTGCCCTGCCATCTGGGGAGCTGAGTTTTCCGTTGGCTTGGTTGGCGGTTTCCTGCTATACTTTGCAGATTTATTTTGATTTTTCCGGTTACTCGGATATGGCGGTAGGTTTAGGCAAGATGTTCGGATTTGATTTTTGTGAAAACTTTCGTTATCCTTATATCTCAGCCTCAATTCGGGAATTTTGGCGCCGCTGGCATATTTCTCTATCTACTTGGTTTCGGGACTACCTATTTATTCCTTTGGGGGGCAGCCGGATTTCTCCAGTTAGGACTTATTTTAACTTGGTGTTGGTGTTTTTTCTCTGTGGTTTATGGCATGGGGCAAGTTGGAATTTTGTAGTTTGGGGACTATTTCACGGTTTGTTTGCCATCTGGGAACGATTGGGTTTACTCGAACCCCTAGAAAAGAGGCAGTGGCTGTCACCCCTGCGGCATCTTTACACCCTGTTAGTGGTGATGGTAGGGTGGGTGTTTTTCCGAGCCGATCGCCTAGAAGATGCTGGCGCCTTTTTCCAGGCAATGGCAAATTTAACCAGCCACAGTAACCACACTGCCTATTATCTGGGATATTATTTTAATACTGAGATTTGGCTGGCAATGGGAGCTGGCATCATGGCTTCTGTCCCCATTCTCCCATATTTCCGACAATTTTACCATAATTTCTCTCGTAACTGCACTGAAAAAACTGCTGTGATCGGGGAAATTATCATTGCCATTAGCACCACCACCAGTCTCGCCGCCATCTTTCTCGCCTGCGCCGCTAAACTCGCCGCTGGCACCTACAACCCGTTTATCTATTTTCGGTTTTAGGATTGCCTGTCCCTAGCATCTACAACAAATTTTCTCACCCGGTCCTCCCGCAAAAATTATCCCCTATCACTGCAACTGCGCAGGCATACTTTTGGCGTCCCTCCGCTATAATTTTACCCGCCTCTGCCATTGTGGGTGTTTTCTCCACTGCCTCACCATCCGTAGCTGCTGTGAGAATTGCTTTTACTGCCGCTGCACAAGTGCGCCCTTGTGGCTGGGCGCGGTTTTGGAGCTTGGCGATAATCACAGCTTCCAAGTCTGAGATTAATATTGTCTGACTGATTATTTTTTCTCCTGGCCTGGAATCTGATAAAATTATTGACTGTACCCCTGCATGTGGTACAATTATATCGCCTCCCTCTGGATTAAGGCGGACATACTCAGGAGCATCCTGTTGTTGCAACTACTCTTGGTGGGGGGAAGCATTCGGATGATAAATTCTCGGTTTTGAGAGATAGATGATTCGTCCGAATGCTTCCCCCCTAGGGCGGGATGCTTCCGACATACTCTCCCTGTAGCACGAGTTTTTCCGGCTCGGTTCTCCTCTCTGTTCGTCTGCTGCTAAATTCATGCGCCAACTATCTCAGATTCAGCGACTGCATCACGTCATTATCTGTTGCTTATTTGTCCCGGCTATTTGGACGCCGATCGTGATTTCTCTGTGGCGTTACTGGCGTCCGCTACCAAATCCGAGCAACTGGGAAAAACGCCAATTAGCATCTTTGCCTAATTTCCAGTTGAGCCGCCAATCTTTAGCGAACTTTCCCCGCTTGTTTGACGCCTACTATAATGATAATTTTGGTGGTAGGCAACAATTAATATACTGGCACAACCGGATCCTTTTTTCTGGCTTAAAACAGTCGCCATCTGAGCAAGTAATTATCGGTAAAGATGGCTGGCTGTTCTATGGTCATACCTACGCGATCGAATCGTATCGAGCTACGGCACCTTTTACGGAAGCCCAGTTAAAGCACTGGCAGCAAATTTTAGAGGAAAGGCGCGATTGGTTAAATGCCCGAGGCATTCCATATCTAGTCGTTTTTGTCCCAGAGAAGCAATCTATATATCCTGAATACCTGCCCCAATGGCTACAACCGGTGGGTGCAGAATCCCGGCTAGACCAGTTAATGAAGCATTTGCAATTAAATTCTGATTTGGCGGTAAATTCTGTGCCTTCCAGTTGGACTAAATCAGCGGTTATCGATTTAAGAGATATTTTGCTGGCTGCCAAAAGTAATTATCGGATTTATCACCGCACTGATTCTCATTGGAACAAACCGGGAGTTTTCACGGCGGCGGGAGAAATTATCAAGTATCTGGCGGCTTGGTTTCCCCAATTAAAACCCTTAAGGATTACGGATTTTGACCAGGAAATTATTTACCGCGATGGCGGTGATTTGGCCAATATGCTAGGATTAAAAGATGTGGTGCGAGAAGAGGTGCTGAAATTTTCGCCGCGGCTCCCACCTTTGGCCCGCCCAGTGGCGCCAGAAATTGCTAGGCCCGATTTAGCTGAGGATAAGCAGCCATTCGCAATGGCAACTGGGGATAGAAGATTACCTCGGGCGGTGATGTTTCACGATTCATTCGCGCTGAATTTGGCTCCTTTGATTGCGGAAAAGTTCCAACGTATAGTTTTTTTATCTGAATATGAATTTGATTTACAAGTTATTGACAAAGAGCGTCCAGATGTGGTAATACAGGAAATGGTAGAGCGTCAGCTCATGGCTCCCCTGCCTGATAATCCCCCGCAAATGAGAAATTTTTAAAATAACGCAATATTTGGGATGGTTTCAGGGGGGTTTATCTGGGTATATGTGAAGTTTTATTAAATAGTTTTGGGATAGACATAAGAAAAATTTTTTGAGGAATGTTTGCAAGTTGGAGTGGCGTTTGGTGGTAATATGATAGGGAGACGACTGTTGATAAAGAAAGAAAAACCTACTATTTGAGGATAGGCACTTATGATGATGAAAGCATCTGATATAATGACAGCCGATGTGGTGACAATTCGGGGCTCGGCGACGGTAGCGGAAGCGGTCAAGGTGATGAAAGAGAAGGGTTTACGGGCCCTGATTGTGGAGCGCCGCCATGACCAAGATTCCTACGGGATTGTCACGGAAACGGATATCGTCTATAAGGTGACTGCTTACGGCACGGATCCGAAAAAGGTGCGGGTATATGAAATTATGACGAAGCCTTGCATCGTCGTCAATCCTGACTTGGGTGTGGAATACGTGGCGCGGTTGTTCGCGAATACGGGTATCCGGCGGGCCCCGGTGATTAAAGGGGGTTTGTTGGGGGTGATCTCGGTGACAGATATTCTGGCTAAGGGTGATTTTGTTGAGAAACCCAAGGCATTGCTCCTAGAGCAGCTAATTCAAAAGGCGATCGAGGATGCTCGTGCCGTCTGCGCCGCGAAAGGACCGGCATCTAAAGAATGTGCGGCGGCGTGGGATGCGGTGGAAGAACTGCAAGCCGAAGCGGCTCACCAGCAGGCGAAGAAGCCGGAAAAAAGTGCTTTTGAGGAATACTGCGAGGAAAACCCCGATGCGGTTGAGGCTCGGATGTACGATACCTGATCTTTAACCTAACCTAGTAGGGTGCGGCATATGCCGCATCCCCTGCTCCCCTGCTCCCCGTCTCCTCGTCTCCCAGTTACCCCAGCGGCAAATGACACCTTGGCGATCGCCCCTTGCAAGAGCCCTGCACCGCAATCGTAGCCTACCCCAAGCGCGCTTCATCCAATTGGCCACAGTCAGAGCCGACGGGAGGCCCGCTAACCGCACGGTGGTATTTCGCGGTTTCCGGGATGATACGGACCAGTTGCAAATCGTTACTGATGCGCGATCGGAGAAAATCGCAGAAATCCTGCATTCCCCCTGGGGCGAGATATGTTGGTATTTCCCCAAAACTCGCGAGCAGTTTCGCATCAGCGGTCAGCTAATTTTAGTCCCAGAAAACACCACTGAGCTTTTGGCAGTAGCACGCCAGCAGGCTTGGTTAAATCTCTCGGACGCGGCCCGCCGCCAATTTGCTTGGCCTCCTCCTGGTCTCCCCGTCTCCCCGTCTCCCCGATCGGTGAGCGAAGCCGAACCGCCTCTCCCCGTCTCCGAGTCCCCCCTACCCCAGTTTTGCTTGCTGTTGCTCGAACCAGCTGCAGTAGATTGGTTGGAACTGCGCCCCGAACCCCAATCTCGCTGGCTCTACCAATGCCAAGAGGATGGCACCTGGTCCGCTACTGCCATCAATCCTTAATCTTTGTCATTAGTCCTTTGTCCCTTGTTCCTTGTCACTTGTCCCTTGTCATTCGACAAATGACAAAGAACAAATGACCAATGACCAATTGCCTTGGGACAAATGACAATAATTAAAGCTAAACTAAAAAAAATGGATAGAAAATGGATAGGCACGCAGGCGAAGGAATTCAAAAAGAAGCCTTGTTGTATCGGATGACAAATCGCATCCGCCAATCCCTGGAACTGGAAACAATTTTGATGACCACAGCGGCGGAGCTGCGATCGTTCCTGCAAACCGATCGGGTGAAAGTCTATCGGTTTGAACCCGATGGTTCTGGGGAGGTGATTGCCGAGTCCGTTGCCCGGTTGGGGCTCCCAAACAGCGGGAAACAGCGCCTACCTTCTCTGCTGGGGCTACACTTTCCCGCCTCTGACATCCCGCCTCACTCCCGCGAGATGTTTGTCAAGGCGAGAACTCGCGTTATTGTGAATATAAGCGCACAGCAAATTACCTTGAATAACCTGGGAAAAGTGGCTACCACCGGGGACTTAACGGTGGAGGAGGTGCAAAAAACAAAAATCGAAGATATTTTGCAGCGACCAGTTGACCCCTGCCATGTGGAATACCTAACCAACATGGGAGTACAGTCATCTCTGGTGGTGCCCATATTCCACGGAGAGCAACTATGGGGTTTGCTGGCGGCGCACCATGCCACACCCAAAATATTTACGGATGAGGATTTGCTCATAGTACAGTTGCTCGCAGATCAGGTATCAGTTGCGCTAGGCCAGTCCCACCTGCTCAGCGAAGCCAGAGCCAAGACCCGCCAAGAGACCCTAATTAATCAGATATCCACTCTGCTACACACCCCGCAGCAAGTGGGACAAATCTTAGAAAACGTCCTGAAAACATTAGTCAAAGCCAGCGGCTGCTCTGGGGGCAGACTATATCTCCACTCCACTGATCCCACTACCGCCACTCAAGTTTACACCTACGGCGACCAACCACAAATATTTCTCTGGGGTACACAACCCCAAAAATCAGCCACCGGGGAAGCTCGGCTCCTGGAAGATGAACCCTTCTGGCTGCATTTGATGGCCAAGCCGAACCACACCCCAAACATCAATCCCGTAGGGGCAGCCGATCGGCAGTGGCTGCCCCTCAGCGCCGAGCAATTCTCGATCGTGCAAGCACAATTGTCTCATCTCAACTGTCATATTGTGCCCGACCTCTACCAAGAACCCCTCCTGGCATCCGTCGCCGCCACCTTCCGCAACACCCCCATCCGCAGCATTTTGGTGATGCCTCTGTGGTACGGCAAACAAGCCTTGGGGGGTCTCACCCTATTTCGCGATGAAATCGATACCGAAATCTTCTGGGCAGGTCGCTTTGACCCGGACGATCGTAACCTCCGAGTGCGCCAGAGCTTTGAGGCATGGCAGGAACTGAAACTCGGCCAAACACCCCAATGGCACCCCGCAGAAATCGAACTGGTGCAAGCCGTGGGCAGTCACCTAGGTATGGCTCTAATGCAAAATCGACTCTACCAGTGGGAAAGAGAAAACCGTTTGCTGGTAGAAATGCGTAACCGGGAACTGGATGCAGCCCGCAACATTGCCGAAGAAGCCAACCGCCTGAAGTCAGATTTTTTGTCCTCCACTAGCCACGAACTGCGTACCCCCCTAGCTTCCACCCTCAATTACCTAAAATTACTCAAAGAAGGCTTTTATGACAATGAGGAAGAGCTAAAAGAATATATCGGTGTTGCCTATCAATCAGCCGAAAACCTGGTGGCGATTATCAACGATGTTCTAGATATTGCGAAAATCGAAGCCGGTCGCATGAACGTCCAGATGAAGCTGGTAGAGACTCGGCCCTTACTGGAAGAGCAAATCCGCCTGTTTAGTATTGAAAGCAAGCGTAAAGGCATCCCCCTGATTCTACAGTGTGAAGCGGAGCAAGTTTATACCGACCAAGGCAAGCTGAAGCAGATTTTGACTAACCTGCTCTCCAATGCCTTGAAATTCACCCATAGGGGCGAGATTCGCCTCACGGCAAGAAATGCAGCAGCCATGAGCCTAACCGGAGACTGGGTGGAGATTGTCGTTGCTGACACTGGGATCGGTATCGACACCAACCAGCGGGAGCATTTATTTGAACCCTTCGTGCAGGCGGATGGTTCGATCAAACGCCGTTACGGTGGCACAGGTTTGGGGTTAACGATTTGCAAGCGTTTAGCGGAGCTAATTGGAGGTCACATATTCCTGGAAAGTGAGGGTTTGGGAATGGGAACTAAGGTGAGGCTGCTGCTGCCACAAGGCCAAAATGTGGTATAAATTAGTCATTGGTCATTGGTCATTGGTCGTTGGTCATTTGTACCTATAATTTAATTTTTGGTCAAATCTATGTCGCAAAACAGTTTGAGAATTTTATTGGTGGATGATGATTATCTGCTGGCCAAAGGAACTGCCAAGTTAATTGAACGTTTGGGGGGGCACCGGGTAGCCATTACGGATAAACCTGATGAAATTTTCCAGCAATGTCACTCTAAAGCTGTGGATATCGTGTTAATGGATGTGAATTTGCCAGAGGCGGTTTGGGAAGGGCGAGAAGTATCGGGAGCTGATTTGTCCAGAATTGTTAAAAATGACCCAGAAACGGCAAATATCCCGATTATTTTAATCAGCGCTTATGCGATGGTGAGCGAGAGACAAAAATTAATGGAGATTTCCCAAGCTGATGATTTTTGGCCAAAACCTATCTCTGACTACGAAGCTCTGTTATTGGCGATTGAAAGCCAGGTAACAAAACATTAAAATTGCAGCTAATTCCTTATACTGGTACATAATCATATCAAATTATCACCGAAAATGTTGGTGCCTAAAATTGCCATTTTAGATGATGATAAATGATGGATTTTGGCTGGGGAGCGTTTTTTTAGGCATGATTTTGATGTAGCTGATGTGGGCGAATCGCTGGACTTTGATAAAAAATATTTCTTGCTACAAATTAGTCGGGGTGGATTTTTCTATCACGCAGTTTTATCAATTGGAAAAATTCACCAATGGTAGGGAGCTGATTCAACATATTAAAGCCACGGTGAAAAATCCTCCATTAATGATGTTGGTTTCGGGATTTATCAGCAAAAATGATTTGATAACGGCGGCGGAATTATGCCCAGAAGCGGATGATTTTTCGGCCAAAGATGTCGGATTAGATGGTTTATTAGAGCAGGTCAAGTTGCTGCTCCATTAGCTCTTGGAAAAATGTCCCTTGTCTAGTCACAAATTGATAATTGATAATTGATAATTGATAATTGATAATTGATACAGCTTGTTCACCAGTGGTTTAACACATTGCCCTCACCCTAAATCCCTCTCCTATCCCCCCTACCCCCCGAACAACAAAACATTTATTCCGCTGACCCCCCCCTTTCAAAGGGGGGCGGGGGGGGATAAAAGGGGGGGAGGGAGAGGGACTTTGAGAGCCGCTCAGATTAGTTCTGAACAGGCTGTAATTGATAATTACCAATTATCAATTGTTAATTATCAATTGTTCTCGACTTCTGTGCTGAGACGACGGAGGTTTAAAACGTCGGTCATTTGTTTAATTTGGGTGAAGATGCGCTCGAGCTGGTGTCGATCGCGCACATCAATTCCCAAATCAATAGCCGCTGGTTTCCCCGGATAGGTGCGCACTTGGGCACTGCGCACATTCACATTATGGTCTTTGAGGCGGGAGAGGATATCATTAAGTACCCCCACCCGATCGATGACCTCAATGGAAATGTCGATCGGATAAGTGATGGGCCGCCCACCATGATCATCCGTGGGATTCCAACTCACGGGGACCAGACGTTCGCCGGGGATACTATCGAGATTGCCACAACCTTGGCGGTGAATGGAAATGCCCCGGGAGCCCATCGTCACCACACCGATAATGGGTTCTCCTGGTAAAGGCGTACAACAACCCGCCAAGTGATAGAGTAACCCTTCCACCCCAGCGATCGGAGACTTGCCCCCAGTTGCCCGCCCATTACCGACGTGGCTGCCCTCCCGCAACTGCCGCGAAACCATTGCCTGTGGCGGGGGTAGGGTTGGTGCTTCTACCACCGGTTGCTGAGCTTTGACAAAATCGCGCAACCGGTTCACCACATGATTGAGGGTAACTTCTCCATAGCCCAAACCCGCGAGCAAATCCTCCACGGTGTGATAATTACATCGGGAAGCCACCAACTGCATCGGTTCCGACTTGAGCAAGGATTCAAAATTGCTTTTACCCAATTCCTTCTCCAGCAAATCCCGACCCCGGTCCACATTCTCATCGCGGTGGGAACGCTTATACCATTGGCGAATCCGGGTTCTGGCTCCCGTCGTCACGGCAAAATTCAGCCAATCTAAACTGGGATGGCTGTTTTTCTGGGTAATAATTTCGACGATATCCCCATTTTTCAGCCGTGTGTCCAAAGGCACGATGCGATCGTTCACCCTGCCACCAGCACAGTGGTTGCCTACCTCCGTGTGGATACGGTAGGCGAAATCCACCGGTGTGGCTCCCCCCTTCAGGGCGACTACATCCCCCTGGGGCGTGAACACATACACATCCTCATCAAATAAATTGTCCTTGATATTATCCAAATATTCTTGGGCATCTTTTAAATCGCTCTGCCATTCCAGCAGTTGCCGCAACCAGGTAAACTTTTCATCAGCACCACTGAGCGGGCCATGACTAGAGCCAGTTTCCTTGTATTTCCAGTGAGCGGCAATGCCGTATTCGGCTACATGGTGCATTTCTAGGGTGCGGATTTGCACTTCTATGGGACGCCCAGTATTGCCTATGACACCGGTATGTAAGGACTGGTAGCGGTTCGGTTTTGGCAGTCCGATGTAGTCTTTAAACCGGCCCGGAATGGGGCGGAAAGCGTCGTGAACCACAGCCAGGGTGCGGTAGCATTCCTCGTTGGTTTCTACGAGAATGCGGATGGCGGCTAGGTCGTAGATTTCGTGAAACTGCTTTTGCTGCCGCTGCATCTTCTGGTAGATGCCGTAGAGGTGCTTGGGGCGCCAGCTAATATCGATGCAGTTTACCCCCATTTGTTGCAACCTGTAGCGCAGGGTTTGCCCCATATCTGCGAGACGGGCTTCTCGATCGGCTCGCTTTTCCGAGACCAAGGTCTGCATCTGGCGGTAGGCGTCTGATTCTAGGTATTTAAAGGCTAAATCTTCTAATTCCCATTTAATGCGACCAATCCCTAAACGATTGGCGAGGGGGGCGAAAATATCCCGGGTTTCCTGAGCGATGCGCTGTCGCTTGGAATCCGGGAGGCACTCCAGGGTCCGCATATTGTGCAGCCGATCGGCCAGCTTGACCACAATCACCCGGATATCCTGGGCCATTGCCAGGAACATCCGGCGGAAATTTTCCGCTTGGCGCTCGGTTTTGCTGGAAAAGTTGAACTTAGACAGCTTGGTGACACCTTCTACCAGGTGGCGCACTTCCTCCCCGAATAGCTCTTCTAGCTGTTCCGGGGTGGTGTCGGTATCCTCGATAATGTCATGGAGGAAGCCAGCGGCGATCGTCGCACTACTACCGCCCAGCTCACGCAGCAAACCAGCAACCGCCACCGGATGGCAGATGTACGGCTCTCCTGATGCCCGTCGCTGACCTTCGTGGAGCCGGTAAGCAAATTCAAACGCTCGGCAGACCAACTGATTATCTGTACTAGAGAAACCGGGTTTCTCTCCCGAAAATAAACCCGGTTTCTCACCCAGGTTCCTCATCCAGGAACCTGATTCCGAGTCCTCAAACCCAGTTTCTCGCCCAGATTCCTCCTCCAGAAACCCGGTTTCTGGAGTAAACCCGGTTTTTTGCTCTCGCGCACTAGGGCTTTGTACCGCCAGCAAGCAGGTTTGCAGCCAATCGGGAATTTCGATGTCAAAGGCACAGGGGGGGGCAGCTATGTTCATGTCAGTAAGGCATAAAGGTTCGCAACAAACACGGGTGGGAGGAGCTAGAGATAATGATAATTCTACGCCATGATTGTATATGGCGATACAGTTTGCCTATGAGAAACCGGGTTTCTGAAACGAGATGTCTCGTCCCTCGGGTAGAAACCCCTGAGTAGAAACCCAGTTTCTGGATTGGGAGACATCCTCTCTGGGAAATATCTCGAACTGGATAGCTGAGCTAATATTCACCTGCAATTGGACGAACGAGCGCGGTTTTACAGGTTTGTTTAAGATTTCTGAATGTTTTCGTTTACTCTCACTTTATTATATCGATAATTTTTGTTGACATCCATGTTGCCCCCAGAACCCCACCAGCAGAAATACCAAGAATTTCATCAAGCGTTGCTCCGACTGCAAGGAGCGGCGAGGGAAACCGCACCCAACCGCGCCGCCCTCCTCAAGGAGGCATCCGCACTGCAGCAGTTCTTTCAGGAACAAATCTTGAGCCTGTCCGTGGAGGAGTTACCGCCGGAGCTGATGCCGTGGCTCCAGTCTTACCACACGGAAACTCATAAGCAGTTGCGGTTACTCGCTGCTGATTTGAGTTTTTGGCAAGCCGCTAGGCAACCGGGGACGATCGAGCAGCGATCGGCACAAGTGCGAACCCGCCTAGAAACTCTGATCTCCTATAGCGAGACTGTCCTGGGATAAATTTGGTAGGGGCGATTCCCTTTCTCCCCCCTACCAAAGGACCAATGACCAAGGACTTGTAGGGCTTTAGCCCCAAAAAATCTCAGTTTCAGAGGGCTAAAGCCCTACTACGAACCCAATCAAGAGGGCTAAAGCCTGTACGGGCGAAGCATCCCGGTCATGGGTTATTGGTTAAAAGCGATCGATTTTTGGCCTGGTAGCTTCGCCCCTACAATGACAAAAAAGGAGGATAAAATCTGTGGAATGCGCGAAAGATAGGCAAATCGAGCTGGTGGATGGCGTTTTAGGAGAGGGTCTGGGAGTTAAATGCTGTCCCCAATGCAAAGGCAATTGGATTAATGCTGATGATTATCGCTCTTGGCAGGTGGGTAATGCCCAGCAGCTATTGCGCCAGAGGCAACGTCATCGTGTCCCTCTAGGTGCAGTGGCAGGAGATTTCGTCCCTTCACAGGCTGATGCGAAAGCGGGGTTATGCCCAGAGTGCAAGCGTTATCTCGCCCGCGCCAAGGTGATGGTGAAAAATCCTTTTTATGTCGAACGTTGTCCCGGCTGTGGGGGGATTTGGTGCGATGCGGGAGAATGGGAGGTACTGGAATCTCTGGGATTGGATGTGGCAATTGAACAGGTGTTCTCGGGTCAGTGGCAGGCTGAGGCTCGATCGTCCTGGGCGGCGGAAAAGGAACGGGAGGCGTTAGTGGAAAAATTGGGTTGGCAAGTGGCCGATCGAGTTTTAGAAATGGCAGAGATTCTCGAAAGTCATCCTTATGGTGATTTCGGTGTAGCCTATTTAATGCGCCGCTTCGATAAACCCCAGTAGGGGAGATGGGGGAGATGGGGGGGACGGGGAGACGGGGAGACGGGGAGACGGGGAGATGGGGGGATAATTGACAATTGACAATTGACAATTATCAATTATCAATTATCAATTATCAATTATCAATTATCAATTATCAATTATCAATTTCAAATGAGTGATAAATTATTACAAGTGGAAAATCTGCGGGTAGCCTACCCTCACGGACGTGGCGGCGCCGAAGCTAGTTGGGCGGTTGACGGCGTTTCCCTGACTTTGGGCGCTGGGGAAAGGTTGGGCATTGTGGGGGAGTCTGGCTGCGGCAAATCTACTTTAGGACGGGCGGTGATGCGGTTGCTCCCTCATAAGACTAACGTGGAGGGTAAGGTAGATTTTAATGGCCAGTCGGTGTTTGACCTGACACCACAGGAGCTAAGGCGGTTTCGGGGGGAGGCGGTGGCTCTGGTGTTTCAAGACCCGATGACGCGCTTGGACCCGCTGATGACGATCGGGGAGCATTGTTTGGAAACCCTTATGGCGCACCAACCGGAACTCAACCGCCAGAAGGCAAAGGATATCGCGATCGCTACCCTGGAAACGGTGAAAATTCCCTCGTCGCGGTGGTCTCAGTATCCCCATGAGTTTAGCGGTGGGATGCGTCAGCGGGTGGCGATCGCGCTGGCGTTGCTCCTCAACCCCAAAATGATTGTGGCAGATGAACCCACCACCAGTTTAGATGTGACGGTTTCTGCGGAAATTTTACAAGAACTGACCCGCCTCTGTCGCGATCGGGAAATGGCCCTACTGCTGATTTCTCACGACTTAGCAATGGTGGGGGAATACTGCGATCGGATTGCCGTGATGTATGGCGGCAAAGTAGTAGAAACCGGCCCGACACAACAAGTATTTTATCACCCCCAACACCAATACACTCAATCCCTGCTCCAATCCGCCCTCCATATTCAAGCAGTCCAGGAAGAAGTCAAAACCACTCCCAAAGAAGGCGCCCCCCTCCTCCTGGTTCAGGAATTACAGCAACACTACACATTAGAAGCCAATTTTATTGAGCGGTGGCTATTTTCTGCCAAAAACCAAACCATTAAAGCCGTCGATGGCGTCAGCTTTGAACTTTATCCCGGCGAAATTCTCGGTTTAGTGGGTGAGTCTGGTTGCGGCAAAAGCACCCTATCACGCACCATTTTACAACTCATCCCCGCCACGGGAGGTAAGGTACAATTTTTGGGACGGAATTTAACCGAGTTGTCTGCCAATTCTGTGCGCTCATCCCGGCGGGAAATGCAAATGGTGTTTCAAGACCCCCACGCTTGTCTTAATCCCATGATGACCGTGGGAGAAAGTATCGCCGACCCGCTATTAATTCACAAGTTGGCCACAGGTCAAGAGGCAAAAATCCAGGTGGAGAAAATGTTAACCAGGGTGGGATTAACCCCGGTAGAAGATTTCGCCAACCGCTATCCCTCCGAACTATCTGGCGGACAGCAGCAGCGCGTCGCGATCGCCCGATCGCTCATTACCCGCCCCAAATTAGTGATTTGTGACGAACCTGTAAGTATGCTTGATGCTAGCGTCCAAACTCAAGTCCTGGAGTTGATGTTAGAACTCAAGCAGGAATTTGAGCTGACTTACCTGTTTATCACCCACGATTTGTGGGTGGCGAGGTTTTTCTGCGATCGCATCGCCGTAATGAACAGCGGACGCATCGTCGAAATCGGCCCCACCCGCCAAATCTTCACCAACCCCCAACACCCCTACACCAAAACCCTCCTCGGAGCCGCACCCCTATTAGCGCGCACCAGCAGCTAAAAGTTCGGGTTCGTAGTTGGGCTTCAGCCCAAAAAAAAGGTTCGTAGTTGGGCTTCAGCCCAAAAAAAAGGTTCGTAGTTGGGCTTCAGCCCAAAAAAACGAACCTCATCAAGAGGGCTAAAGCCCTACTACGAACCTCATCAAGAGGGCTAAAGCCCTACTACGGGCCCAAGAAGCTCAAACAAAACCACCATCCCCGACTCCAAACCCATCAGCAACTCCCGGCAACTCGCCAGCGCATCCGTTACCTCCATCTCAGGATACAGGCTCACCCATTTTGCCACCAAATCAGAAAACAAAAGCGGCCCCTCTTGCAAACCCAACAAACACTCCGCAGCCACCGCATCTATTACCAAAGTATCCCCAAGACTCAAACCCAAATATCCCCCCAAATCTAAAGATTTTTGCTCCTGGATACTCTCGATAAAACCCAATTTCACCTCATCATTCACCAACAGCGGATGCAAATGTACCCGCACCCTTTCCCCATCCCCCAAAGAATCATCATCCCAAGCCTCACCCACATCAAGCCCCGGATGTGCGCACCAAAAATCCAACTTGCGACTAACCGGATGCCACAACTCGCATAAATGTAGCCGTTCCTCTACCGAAAGCTCCGGCAAAGTCAGCGCCAAAAACGCCAAATCATCCGCCCCCTCCTTAAACAAATCCTCAACCAACCAATCCTGCCAATTCACCATCCCCAGAAACTCCAGCTCCGCTGAATGCAGCATGGCAAACATCTCTGGAATCGTATAACCCTTATCCCCCTGCAGCAGAAAATCCCGTGCAATAAAACTCCTTTTCAACTCATCCGCCGCCCCTACAGCCTGCTGCCAAGTCCGCACCTTCACATCCACATCATCGCGGAGATTATCCATAATTTCCAGAGCAATCCCAATTTCCAAATCCTCTGGATTATTCTCTATCAAACCCAGCAGTTTAAACGCCGCCTGGGCTCGATATAAAGCCGCCCGCTGAAAAGCACTATGCAAATTTGTTCTAATAATCCCCGATGCCTTAAGTACCGCTTTCATCCCCCGCAAACCCGCCACCGGCTCCGGCAAAAAGAACAGCACCTCATCGCAATTGATATAATCAAACTGTAAACCAAAATTTGGCAACTCCTCAATCGCCAACACATGAAACTCTGCATCAGCCAAACCGTGGTATTGTAGCCTTTGTGTCGCCAAATCCACCGACTTCGGCGAAATATCCACACCCACCACTTTAGCTCCCGGATTCGCCGCCGCCAACCCCAAAGATTTCCAACCCGTACCACATCCCGCATCCAAGATTAATTTCCCATTCGGGTTAATTACCCGTTTTTGCGTGACGTAGTAAATTGTCGCCAAACTATTCCAAAACAGCAACTCGGCATCGGGGGGCAAAGGCTCCTCTATCGGTTTATCTGGATAAGGCCGAAAATCATATTGCTCGCTGATTTTAGTCCTAATAATATCTGGATTATCCATAATATTTGTTTCTGGTGACATGTCATTGGTCATTGGTCATTAGTCCCTTGTCATTTGGTGGGAAGGGCACGGCGTCATTAAGATTTATAGTTTCACCAGGGTAAACGCACCAAATCAATAAGGGGGGTTTTTTCGCTCTTTCCCCGCCAAAATTATCAACAATCAGCCTCCTCTGGAGAATTTTTAGTCCATATATAGGGGATAATAACCAGAAAAAACCCTATATATGGAACGACCGGGATTTGATGCGTTTACCCTGCAATTAATACCGGCGACCATTGTTGTAACGAATTCTCGCCCCAGCCCACATGAGTTTTTCCCGCAGAGTCTGGTAATAAGAATAATTTTCCCGCAAAATGATAAACCGGGCGTCACAATCAGCCATCCGCACATCCACGCGATGTCCCGGCCAGATGGAAGTACCCAAAACCCCATCAGTCCATAATTTTGTACTCAGGTCATAATCTTTCAACGGCCAGATGCTGACGACAGAACCGGGAGGTAAAACTAGGGGACGACTGGATAAACTCAAAGGACAGATGGGAGTCACCGCGATCGCCTTCATCCCGGGGTGCATAATCGGTCCGCTCGCCGATGCCGTGTAACAAGTCGAACCGGTGGGAGTCGCCACAATCAACCCATCTCCCTGATACTGGTCCACAATCTCCCCATCGATTTCCATCTCTAAAATCGAAGTCGGCATCCGATCGACCGCTGCCGGTTTCACACAGATTTCATTCAACGCCAGAAACCGATCGCTCGCCGGTTCCAGATTTTCCCTCCCCCCCTCAAACACCGACGCTTGCAGCATCATCCGCAACTGCACCGCATACAAATCCCGCTCCAGACGGTCCCAAACCGCCTCCGTATCTTGGAACAGCTCCGAGGGTTCCGTGAGAAACCCCAAATGTCCCCCCACATTCACCGCCAAAATCGGAATCCCATCACTAGATAGCTGACGAGCCGCCGCCAACGCCGTCCCATCTCCACCCAGGACGATCGCCAAATCAATCCGACCCGCCGCCGACGCCAAAAATACCGGATAAGGGTTATCCTTTAACCCGCTCGGACCCATCAACACATGACAGCCGCGCTTTTCCAACTGCTTAGCGCACTCTTCCGCCCGCCGCTTGCTCAGGGGGTCTCCAGCTTTATGCGCAATAATAACCTGTTTTAGATCCACAACTATATAAATATAATTAATTACTTAATTTGTCATTTGTCCCTAGTCACTTGTCCCTTGTCCCTTGGAGGATAAACCGGGTTTCTGCGGTAAATCTCCGTCTGGATACGAGATATCTCGTTTAGAAACCCGGTTTCTGGCCGACCAAGGACAAATGACAAATGACCAAGGACAAAAGACCAATTCCCTACCACTTCAGGAGGTTAAACTGCTCCATATCCACCGTATAGCGGTTGCGATAGATAGCCAACAAAATCGCCAAACCCACCGCCGCTTCCGCCGCTGCCACAGTCAGGACAAAAACCGTAAAAACTTGGCCTTTAATCCCATCGCCATCAAGATAATTGGAAAAAGCCATGAGATTAAGATTTACCGCATTTAATAGCAGTTCAATCGACATCAAAACCCGCACGGTATTACGGCTAACAATCAATCCGTAAATTCCGATACAAAACAAAGCGGCAGCCAATACTAAAAAATACTCAACTTGTAAGTGCATTTAGCCTCCCAAATGAACAATGTATAATTGTCCTTTGTCCCTTGTCTCTTGTCCCTTGTCACTTGACAAAGGACAAAGGACAAATGACCAAGGACAAATGACCAAGGACATTAGCTCTCTTTACTGCCACTGAGAGAGCTTACTGGTTCCCGTGGACGCTCCGGCAAGGTTAACACAGTTTCGTCACCGGGTAATTCGCCATCCTTAAAGAACTCACGACGAGCCAGGACGATCGCCCCCACCATTGCAATCAACAGTAGCACCGAAGCCAGTTCAAAGGGGAGCAAAAAGTCACTGAAGAAATGCTGGCCGATCGCCTCAGTGGAATTGTAGCCAGCAGCGGGAACCGGCCCGATCGCCCAAGGCGTAGAAAACACCATCGTTACCAGGAGTGTAAACAAACCGGCGCAAACCACCGCCGTCAAACCCTTGCGGATCCAAGCATTGGGAAAAGGCTTGAAGTCCTCACCCTTGTTCACCAACATAATGGCAAACAAAATCAGCACATTCACCGAACCCACATAAATCAGCACTTGCGCCGCCGCCACAAAATCAGCATTCAGCAGCAAAAACATCCCCGCCATGCTGATAAACACGCCCCCGAGCAAAAATGCACTATGGACGATATTAGACAACAGCACCACTCCCAGAGCCGAGCCAATCATCATCAAGGCTAGCAAGCCAAACGAAACAATTTGAACGCCTTCAGCTAAATTCACTTTCTTGTCCTTTCTCCTATTTCTGCAATTGCGTCGTCCCCGTGGTTACGGATGTGGAGACGGGGAGACTGGGAAACGGGGAGATGGGGAGATGGGGAGATGGGGAGGGGTGGGAAGAGGGGGAAGAGGGGGAAGAGGGGGA
>DVDU01000218.1 GCA_015296065.1 Oscillatoriaceae cyanobacterium M33_DOE_052
CAGGGTAAACGCATCAAATTGAGGAGAAATGACACTTGACAAAAGTGCTCCTATGTGAATCTCTTGGTCAGATACCAGTGTGGCCGTGGAAAAATGGCACTTGACAAAAGAGCGACTATGTGGATATCGTGGTCAGCTCCCAGTGTGGCTGTGGTGCATAGGAATCAGAGACTAGCCGGACACCCAAAACTGTAGGACAATAACATCGACTTCATCCCCTCAATTTTATGTCTGACTCCGCTTGGCTATCCTCCTCCCTTCACCATCATTTTGGGCTCATTGATGACCCAAGAGTGCAAGGACGTTGTGCCCATCGACTGGTTGATATCATTGTGATTGCCCTGTTGGCGGTCTTAGCTGGAGCCACAGGGTGGGAGGAAATTGCCACTTATGGCCAGGGCAAACAAACTTGGCTATCTACCTTCCTGGAATTACCCAATGGTATCCCCTCTCACGACACTTTTCGGCGGGTATTGGCACAACTTGACCCGGACGAACTCGAAGCCCGGTTTCAAGATTGGATGGGGAGTCTGCTTGACCAAATTGGCGGGACACTGATTGCCATTGATGGCAAAACCGTGAAAGGTTCTTATGACCGCCAGAACCAAATCAAAGCCTTACAAATGGTTAGTGCCTGGTCAACAGCACATCGTCTGGTTCTCGCCCAAACCCCTGTGTCCGGCAAATCTAATGAGATTACTGCCATTCCTGTACTCCTCGAACAACTCCATGTCCGAGGCACCATCATTAGTATTGATGCGATGGGAACTCATCGTCGGATTGCCCAACAAATTCACGCGGCTGGTGCCGATTACATTTTAGCGCTCAAGGGCAATCAGGGTTTCTTGCACAAAACCGCTGTCGCTTGGTTTGAGGACCAGGAACGACAGCAGTTAGAAACCGAGGTACTTCAAGACCACTACCTTGGGGTCGACAGTGGTCATCACCGCATCGAGACCCGTCAGGTTTGGGTCTTTCGAGCCGCCGATGTTTTTCCGGCAGCGGTTTGTGCTGATTGGTCAGGATTACAATCGTTGGTGGTGGTGCGCTCTCGACGGCAGTTATGGAATCAGACCACTTGTGAAACGCGCTTTTTTCTCAGTTCTCTGTCTGAAAAGGCGGTAGCCTTTGCCCAGTGGATTCGCGCTCACTGGGAGATTGAAAATTGTCTGCATTGGTGTCTGGACGTGGTTTTTGGGGAAGACGCTTCTCGAATTCGGACTCAGAATGCGGCTCGCAATCTCAGCATCTTGCGACGATTGGCCTTGAATCTCGTCCGCCAGCACCCCGGCAAAGGAAGTTTGAAGATGAAACGTTATCGGGCTAGTCTCGACAATGATTTCTTGATGGAAATCCTCGCTTATTCCTTACCTCACACTCTACCACATTCTCTCTCTTAATTTGATGCGTTTGCCCTGTCCGCCCAAGGAATCGCTCCCCCCGCCTTTTTCTCAAACCACTGGCGAAATGCAATTACCATCTTATCTTGCGGATTCGGTGTATAAACAGCATCCAGCCAACGTTTATTTCCCCGACTTGCTAAAGCTTTTTCCTGATAATGTAAAAATACCAAATCTTGGTGCAGGAACAAAGAAGCTAAAATATGTCCCAACCAAGTAGGCATAGGTATGGCAAAAAACCCCAAACCGGGCGGCGTTTTCCCCGCCTCACTTTTCACCAACACCTGGAAACCGATCGTGCGACACCATCCCGGACGGGTGGGAGTGGCATATAAAGCCAAAATCAACTGCCCCCCATCGGTAAAAGTAGAAACAATCCGCATATGGCAAGGCGGTTGGAAATCGTGAATTGCTTCCTTAATAGTGGGAGGAGTTGGCGTAATCCCAAAAGCAAAACCATCCTGTACCGACATTTCCCGAACTCGCGGCATATCGTAATACTTAGCATCTTGGTAGCGGCTACCCATAATCCCGTGATGGGAAACCGGGACGTGAGCCGGGTCAGCCACATTTTCCATGAAAAAATCCCAGCCATAGGGAAGGTCGCGCACGTTCGCAGACACCTTTAATACTCTGTCTGATTCTTGCTCCAGTTCAGGAACAATTCGGGGGATCCGCTCCTGACTCTCCAACTGTGCCTTAACCCCAGACTCAGGCCAAACCCATAATAAACCTTGCCGCTCCTGAGTGGGATAACCCACAGCACAAGATTTCGGGTTAGCGCAATGTTTCGCCTCTATTTCCTCATTTTTGGACTGGGGAATGCTGACACAGTTGCCCGCACTATCAAACCGCCAAGCGTGGTAAGCACATAACAGAGTGCCATCGGATTCTACCCTACCCTCAGACAGGGGAGCCAGTCGGTGCGGGCAAGTATCTTCAAAGCAACGCCATTTACCGGTTCCATCTCGCCACAACACAATATTCTTTCCCAGCAACTGCATCCCGTGAGGACGATCGCAGTCGAGAAACTCCACCACTGCCACGGGATACCACTGCTTTGTCCAGGTAAACAGTTCCGTCTCTCTATCTGTCAATTCCGCCATATCTGGTCTGATATCGGTAGTCACAATTACTCCTTTATCCTTTTTCAGGAAAATAGCAGCCTGAAAAATTATAATATATAGCCGATTCCAGAAATATTAGTGCATATGCCAAATCAGCAAAAACTATCCCTCCCCATCATGGGATGTGGCACCTGGGCCTGGGGAAATCAGCTCCTTTGGGGATACGACCAGAGCATGGACGATGAACTGCAAGCCGTATTCAACCTCTGTGTCAACAACGGTGTCACCCTATTTGATACCGGAGATTCTTATGGGACTGGCCGCCTTAAAGGCCGCAGCGAAATACTTTTAGGCAAATTCACCCAAGAATATACAGGTGTTAACCAAGAAAATATTTGTCTCGCTACTAAACTAGCAGCTTATCCCTGGAGATTGACCAAAAAATCCATGATTTCCGCCTGTGCTGCCTCCGCCCAACGTCTGGGGAGAAATGTGGATTTAGTGCAGATGCACTGGTCCACCGGCAACTACGCACCCTGGCAGGAATGGCCCCTATTAGATGGTCTCGCCGAATTGTACGAAAAAGGTTTAGTTAAAGGCGTTGGTCTTTCCAACTACGGCCCCAAACGCCTACAAAAAGTGCATCAAAAATTTGCCGATCGTGGCGTCCCCATCACCACAGTGCAAGTGCAATATTCCCTCCTGTCCACCTATCCCGTCACCCAATTAGGACTCAAACAAGTTTGCGACGAACTGGGAATCAAAATGATTGCCTACAGTCCTCTTTGTCTGGGTTTACTGACGGGTAAATACTCTGAAAATAGCTCTTTTCCCAAAGGCATCCGCCGGGTGCTATTCCCGCAGCTATTACCTGGTATTAGTCAGCTTTTAGCCTGCTTGCGAGAGATTGCCCAATTCCGCAATAAAACCATGTCCCAAGTAGCGATTAACTGGTGTATCTGTAAAGGCACAATTCCCATTCCCGGCGCCAAAAACCTGGCACAAGCACAGGAAAATATCGGCGCATTAGGCTGGCAACTAGATAGCGGGGAAATTGCCGAGCTGGATCAAGCCGCCGCTAATTCAGATAAACAAATGGTGCAAAATATCTTTCAAACTGGTTGATGGTTTTCAACACCAGAAACCGGGTTTCTAAACGAGATGTCTCGTGGAGTGACGGAAATTATCCACAGAAACCCGATTTCTTCTCCCACAAGGGACAAAGGACGAGGGACTAATTACCATTAATCACCTTGCCGCCAAGCGGTTCCACCAGGTAGCTCGGCAAGGGTATTTCTCACAATTACCGGTAAATCCGCCTCGGAATGCTCATAAGTCAAAAGTAACAGCTTTTTACTTGTGGCAATAATCGCGGTTTTATCAATTATCTCTGCCAGCTTAAACGGAGTTAATGTAACGCCAAGGACTTCCGCACTGGCTGTAGTTATGGCTGCCTCCAAGGTAGAGTTTATCATCTCATCCCATTCATCGGGATTAAGATAATATGAATTTTTGGTATATTTTTGATTGAAATCCTGAATTTCAATGATAGAATTAGATATGGACGCTGCCCAGGAGTTGGTCAACCGCTGTTCTACCTGGTTTTTTATTAAATGCACTAGCAAGCGGAGTAAAAATGATTTAATTTTGCGCAAAATATCCTTTTTACTCATGGCTTCCAAATCGTCAACAATAGCTAAGGCATCGTCATAGCGTCCTGCCATGATGCTGGTTTTTAGGTCTATTAGTTCCTGCGTCATGTAGTAGCTCCTAAATTTCTTCAGTAAAATCAGATTTCCAGATGTGGACGGCTCGCCGTGCCAAATCTCTCTGGCGATCGGCTATAGAGTCTGGTGTCCATTCTTCTGCCATAATGCCTTTGGTTAAAGCATAAACGCTTTGGGGATATCTTTCGCGCTTAATTGGATAGCTTTTATTGCCAATATCGCGATTTACGGGAGGTTCCAATGGGGTGAGATTACCCAGACGATAAACCATCTCCTCCGATTGAGCTTTGGTGAAATTTGGCTCCCAGTCACTACCAGGATTTTCCGGCAGTATGTGTTCTATAGAAAAACTATCCTCATTCACTTCCACCCCAGAGGCATCTGCTTCTAACTTGGCGAGAATGTACCGAACCAGTTTACGTTTCTGTCCTTTTGTGGATATCGCCAAAAGGACAAAATCTTGCTGAAATTTTTCATTCGCAACGTAAACAGTGCGCATTCTCTCAAATACCTGCCGGGGAGTGGTGATATTTCCCTTGGCGATATCGATCGCTGTTTGATTGTAGATCTTTTCCAACTCATTGGGGTTTAAACTGCTGACAATAGTGTAGCGGAAGGAGATAACTGCCACCAGTTTGAGCAACCGGGTAAAATTATCAGCTTCAAACTTCTGATAAGCGGCAAATAAAGTTGGGTATGCCTGCTTGACTCTAAATAGATTTAGTTCGCGAATATAGGGTGGGTTGGCTGGCGTGTCGCGCCAGAATTCATCGTTGGGGTTGCCGAGAGCTAAGAATAAACTGCTATAATTTTCTAGCTGGTCGAGTAAATCAAAAGCCTGTTGAGCATCTTTCACTGATTCCCGCACCAGTTTAAACAACCGTTCCCGCCTGACTCTGGTATGACGCAAACTGAGATAGTAGCGGAGAAATTCGGGGAATTGTTCCATTTGTACGGTATTGATGATGCGTTGCCACTGAGATTGGGCGCTTTCTAGGTCGTCTGGGCCTTGAAAGAGGGAAAATAAGTAGTTTTTGAGTAAATCAGTGGCTGTGAGTTCTAATCCTCTGGCGTTCAAAGTTTCAAAGACGGTGTAGGCGTTCAGTTCATCTTGAACGCTGATTTGGATGAACATGAGCCGCTGGGCAACCGTATCGCTGAGAAATGCGGCGAGTTGTTCGCCATTTTGGATAATTTCAGGAAGTTTATCTAATTGCTCGGAAAAGTAGGTAAAAGCCTGCCATAGTAGTTGATTAGATTTCTGGAGAGACCGGGGGTTATGGGGTGGTCTCAGGTTGATGAGATTGCTTTTGTAGAAATCATTGTTGTTTTGATTTAAGATGAGTTTGCTGGAATAGCGGAGAGAGCGGGGGTCTTTATCTCCTAGGTAGGTGCGCCTTAAAATTTCCTGGCGTTCTTGGTTGGCGTCGGGGTCTAGGTTTTGCTGCACAAGTTGGCGAATTTTTTCGATGACGGCGATCGCGATGATGCTGAGGGTGGCTAAACGCTGTTGTCCATCGATGATGATAAATTCTTTTTCTGATTGGCTGGAGGTTTGCAGGACGATCGCCCCCATATAGTGACTGCTACTGAAGTCAGCATGGAGAGCAATAATATCTTGCCAAAGGTCTTCCCACTGTTCTTCCGACCAGGAATAATCTCGCTGGAATAGAGGAACGCGGTAAATCTTGCCATTACTGATTAAATCGCCAAAGCTGGTAGTGCGGGTATCGAGTAAGTTTCTAGTCATATTAATTGATGCTTTTATGCCCAGAATAATTTTTGCAGCTTAGAAACAACACTTTTGAGTCCTTGGGCTTCGGCATCTGATGCCGATGGCATTAAGGTTTTATCTAATTTGTGAGAGATGGCCATGAGAATTTCCTTTAGATTCAGGACAACCCTAGCTAAGGCTAGATTTATATTGGGTTATATTCCATTTCAATCATAGCAAAGGACAAAGGACAAATGACAAATGACAAATGACAAATGACCCCCTATCACTCCGATTTATCATTATCTCCAGGATTGTCAGGTTTAGATGCAGTGGTGTCCGGCGGGAGACTGGGACGAGTAGGAGTGCTACTGCGTAAGCCCAAACTATGCACCACTTGCGCCAACTGGGCGCGAACGGTTTTTAACTCTTGAGCGAGGCTGGTAATGCGCGCTTCTACTGGGGCGGATGGTGTCCCTATGGCTTGCTGGTTGAGCGCTACCACGAGCCGATCGCCCATATTTTGCATCCCCACGGTCATTTCCTCAGTATAATCCTTCAACGTCTCCACCAATGCCGACAGCTCCCCCTGCACATTAATTAACTTATCCCCCCGCGTATCTAAACGTTTTTGCAGTAAATCCAACGTTCTAATTACCGAGTGAAAAATCAGGGTAGCCTGCTGCAATTGAGTCACCACATCTGCCAAAGACTTTTGATTTCCTTCCGTCAAAGCTAGTACCTGTGACGACTGTGCATTTACCGCCGCCACTTCCTTACCCAGACGAATCATCTCTTCATTAGAATTTTGGAGAGAAGTTATCGCCAAATTGCTGGTAGAGCTAGCTTGATTCAGCACTCCTGCCGCCCGCGATAACTCCCGAATCGTATGCGCCAAACTTTCCGTAGAAACAGATAATTTTTGGGCAAACTGACTGCGCTCAAAAATATTGGCTGATTCCTTAAATATCGTTGCCCCCGACATCATGGCATTTGCCGATTCTAAAAATCGGTTATACACCTGATTTGCCAAATGATGCGCCTGTTTATTTTCCTCCACCATTTGATTAATCTGCCCCGCCAGAGAAGTTTCTACCGCCTCTTTCAGCGCCACTCCCAAAGCACCAGCCAGCCTTTCTAACGAACCTTCTATCCTGTCCGCCGCAATTTCTAGGGGTGCCCGATGTCCCAAACTGGGTAAATAGATATTATGCGCGTAATCTTCTAAATACCTCAGTAGTTGCGACTTAGCCAGAGTAGTATTTTGCACTAAATTAAATATGGTCAAAATTGCGCTGCAAAATCCTGCAGTTAGGCTGCAGATAAATGCCACCCCCATACCCTGTAAAGGACGCTGCACCTGCTGCACCAAATCAGCCATATTACCGGCGCCGAATTGATTGATAGTTTGGCTCAATTCTGTGAGGTTGATAGTAATACCTAACAAGGTTCCCAGCAACCCCAAAGCTAGGAGCAGATTCGGCAAAGAACGCGCCACATAATCCCGCCATTCCGTCCCGGCGAGGTGTTGGCTATAAGCTGTATCTATCACGGCTCCGGTATTGATTTTCTCTAAGTTGGGGAGGGATTCTTGCAATCTCCTTTCTATTTCTTCCACGATTTTAGGTTTCTGGGTGCTATTGTCATTACCCAAGCGCCGCACCCGATCGCTCACAGACTGCAAGTATTGATATACTGCCAAACGCATCAGCATCGCCATCGCCGTCAGCACCGCCAGCACCACGACGAAAACCGCCAGGTAAGAAGGAAATAGCCCTAATAAACTGCTAGGCAGTTGTGCTAAGTGGGGCGAAAAAACTGCCCCGAATTCTATAATGTAATTATTCATTAGTAAAAATTATTTATTGCGGATTAGAAACCGGGTTTCTTAACCAAATCTCGGTTAAAAAACCGAAATTGTCGCAGAAACCCGGTTTCTGAGTTAGTTTCTGGGTTAGCGGAAACTTCCTTAAGAAACCATGTTTCTGTGGGACAAATGACCAATGACAAATTTAAAATAACTCCCGTCGCCCTTCTAAGGCGCGAGCTAGAGTTACTTCATCGGCGTATTCTAAATCACCACCCATTGGCAACCCAAAAGCAATGCGGGTGACGCGGGTAAACGGTTTGAGCAGTTGCCCTAAATACAAAGTTGTGGTTTCTCCCTCGACGCTGGGAGCGATCGCCAAAATCACCTCTTGAATTTGCTGCTGACTCACCCGACGCACCAACGCTTGAATCGTTAGTTGCTCCGGTCCGATGCCATCCATCGGCGAAATCACCCCCCCCAACACGTGATACTTACCCTGATACTCCCGGGTTTTTTCCAAAGCAATTAAATCCCGTGACTCCGCCACCACACAAATTGTGGCGCGATCGCGGTTCTCGTTACTACAAATTTCGCACAGTGGTGCCGCCGACAAATGAAAGCACTCCCGACATAAACCCACCTGTTGCTTAGCATCCATCAAAGCCTGCGCCAGCGCCTGTACCTCCGCATCTGGACGCTTGATGATATACAGAGCCAACCTTTGGGCAGTTTTCGGTCCCACTCCCGGCAACCGCTGCAACTGCTCAATTAAACGAGCCAAAGGACGAGTATAAACTTGGCGCCTCCTTTCCTACTGACACGGCGGCACAGCAAAACCCGTATTGCCGCTCACATTTACGTGACAAGATACCATTATAGCACCGCTATTATTGCCCCGATTATTTCTTACCACATTCCCGCTTCCCCCCGCCGTCCCCTTGACCAAAATACTGCCATTTACCTGATTATTCTCAATCAGCACATTTTTCATCCCATAAGGGGCATTATTCGTATCTGCCACCACAAAAATTAAATCACTGTTGCTCACATTATCCAATAAACGATTTCCAGTTATTTTCACATTTTCCATATCCCGCACTTTATAAAAACCGATGTAAGAGTTACCCTGATTATTCGCTACTTCGGCCCCTTTAACTAAGGTGCCGCCGCAACATTCCTGAATCAAAATCCCCTCACCATCGGTACTCAAATAGTGAGAACTCATAATTTGATGGCGGTAAACCTGATACTGATTACCCACTATCCGCACATTGCTGCCACTCCAGTCGATCGCCCGATTTTCAAAAGTAGCCGCCCCCCGTGGTTCCTTCAACCCCGTAGGATGCGCCCAGGCTTGCTTACGCGGATTATCTGTAATCTGATTTCCCTCAATTACCAACCCATCCCCCGCCGCATGAATAGCCGATCGCATCGTATGATAAATCCAATTATCCCGAATCACAATCCCCCGCCGAAACAAAGCAGGCTCGACCTCCCGCGTCGCCGCCAAAGCAAAACCCCCAGATTTAGAGCGGTTTACCACAATCCCATAATGGTCAGTATAACTAAACGGAACTTTATTCCCTTCCCCATAAGTTAGCACCGACTTACCATCAGCGGTCTTCACCTTATATCCCGGTTGCTCGTAACTATCTGTCACCGCATCATTCAGCCGATTATTCGCCACCAAAATATTTTCCATCCCATTCAGCTTAATATTCGTCGCAAACCGATAACTATAGCGCAGCCAAGCATCCTGGAAAGAAACATCAGGCACCTGCGGGTCTGGCTCAGCAACGTTATTACTTCTGACCCCAAACACCACCAAATTTCTATGCTTACCACCCTCGGCATCTCCCACTATCCAGATAGCAGCACGGTTAATATCTAAATTCACTAAACCAATATTGCTATCACCGCTCGGATTTTCTGTAAAAATCTTTTTGAAAGCCGTATCATTAGGCGTCCCATTGCCCGTCAAACGCGGTTCATATTTGGGAAACACCAGGCGCGATCGGGGAGCATAACCGCTGGATTTAGCATCAGCCACATTAGGATTATCCCCCCGCAAAACCACCCCATTTTTCAGATAAATATTATCCTCAAAATTATACTCGCCCGCTGGGAAATACACCACACCGCCCCCATTCGCCGCCGCCGCATCTCTGGCAGCATTAAATCTCTCTATATCGGTATTTTTCCGAAAATCCGTGATATTATAAACACAATCCCACTTAATCTCATCTGTCCAGGAATAATCATTACCATATTTTGCCGCCACCGGATTATCTGTAGGACCGCCGGAAGCACTACCACAATTTTTCCCGGGAAATTGAGCTACTGGAGCAGCGGCGGAAATAGCAGCAGTTACAGGGTTAGCCCGTTGTTCTGGTGGGGGAGAATTGTGCAGAAAAAGTGATAGAGCATAAATCGCCACCGCAACACAGGAGAAAAACCCCGCTAGAGAGAGTAACTGCCATAGTTTTCTCTGGCGGCGAGATAGAGAACTCATCCAGCGTTGTAAGCGGCGAATCACCATCATAAAACCAGTTAAATTAAGTCCGATCATGTAGGGGGGCAATTGCACCCCCTACCAGCTTAATGCTGAGTTAATTACAGAGCCACCATCTCAGGACAACTCACATTTGTGCCACCTAAACCGCAATAACCATTGGGATTTTTCGCCAGGTATTGCTGATGGTATCCTTCCGCGAAATAGAATTCTGGTGCATCCAGAATTTCCGTGGTAATCTCACTATATCCCGCCGAGGTAAGCGCTTTTTGGTAAAGTGTCTGGGAAGTAACTGCCAATTCTCGTTGGCTGGGGGAATAGCAGTAAATGCCCGATCGATACTGAGTCCCCACATCATTACCTTGGCGCATCCCTTGAGTAGGATTGTGGTTTTCCCAGAAAACTTTCAGCAACTGTTCATAACTGATAACTTTCGGGTCAAATACCACAAACACCACCTCATTGTGCCCCGTCATCCCCGTGCAAACTTCCTGATAAGTGGGGTTAGGCGTAATACCAGCGGCATAACCCACAGCAGTGATTTGCACACCTTTTTGCTGCCAGAACTTGCGTTCAGCGCCCCAGAAGCACCCCATCCCAAACATCGCCGTTTCCATCCCCGCCGGGTAAGGTGGTTTGAGGGGGTTGCCATTCACAAAGTGCTTTTCCGGCACCAGCATCGTTTCAGAACGCCCGGGTAGGGCTTCCTCCGGCTTCGGTAGAGCCAGCTTTTTGCCAAATAATCCAAAGATTCCCATAAGCTATAACCATGATTGCTGCAGGATATCTTAATTTTATTAAATTTTATTAAGATAATCTTTGTCTTCGTCTCCAGTCCTCCCCGTCTCCTGGTCCCCCATCAGGGCGAAGCATCCGCGTACCACCAGAAACCGGGTTTCTGGAACGGAGGATCTGGTTCTGGAACGGAGGATCTGGTTAGAAACCCGGTTTCTAGATGAGATTTGGGCGCGGATGCTGTCGCCCCTACGGAATTACCCTCCCCCCGTCCCCTCGTCTCCCCGTCCCCTGGTCCCCCCGTAGGGGCAACCACGGGGGGATTGCCCCGAAGCCTTTAATAAGGCGGGTTCTCCAGAACCTCTTGCAAATCAAGGGCCGAGGCATCATTTGGCGAGGGTTTATCTTCCACTCCTATCCCTCCCCTTTCCAAGGGGGGAGGGGGGGATGCGGGTTTTTCTTCTCCCACGGCATCTTCAGCCGGTATCGGTGGCGGCGGCTCACTCACCGCCTCACCTTCAGACCCATTTGGCGAGGGTTTATCTTCCACTCCTATCCCCCCCCTTTCCAAGGGGGGAGGGGGGGATGCGGGTTTTTCTTCTCCCACAGCATCTTCAGCGGGTATCGGTGGCGGCGAATCACTCACCGCCTCACCTTCGGCATCATTTGGCGAGGGTTGATCTTCCACTCCTATCCCCCCCCTTTCCAAGGGGGGAGGGGGGGATGCGGGTTTTTCTTCTCCCACGGCATCTTCAGCCGGTATCGGTGGGGGCGAATCACTGACCGCCTCACCTTCGGCATCATTTGGCGAGGGTTTATCCTCTCCCACGGCATCTGGGGGAGTTTGGCCATCTTCCCTCCCCCCTACTGGCGACCCACCACGGCTCCCGGTCTCGCGGTTTGGTGCCTCTGTACCCGTGGGGGCAGCAGGGGGAGAACTGCGCCCAGTGCTTTCTGGGGCGTTGCCTTCGGGCAAACTTTCTTCACGAGAACCAGAGCTATCTGCAGGTGGGGCAACATTACCAGTGGTATTGTCCTGGTTCTCTTGTGGTGTCTCTTGGCCGGTGGCAGGGGCTTCTGGGCTGGGTTTGCCATTGGGTGAAAACTTGACCCGATAGGAGTATGCCTCGTATTGACCAGTGCCCTCAAAATTTTTCACCGATTCCAGAGCCTGAGCGTTGAGAATGTCATAACCGCTGCTTTGAATCAAGTCTGGCCCATAAGCGATCGTGCCATCGGGGGCGAATAAAACCGCGATCGCCACGATCGGGTCTTCTTTCAGATTCTCAATTTGAGATGCCTCTGGGGGATACTCCACCTCTTTGGTTTTCAGTTGCGGCAAAAGTTCGGAGTTGTTGGCAACCTTCTGAGCCTGGTTTAACCAAGACTGGAAGCGCATATTCGCCCACTCAGCCGTAGTGCCCAAAGCGCTGTATCTTGTCCCCTGCTGTTGCCTCATTTCCGCGAGCAACCCAGTAATAGCCGGGTTGTCGTTGAGATTAGTTCGCTGCTCCGGCGGCGTTGTTGGCGGCGTTGTTGGACCCGTGGCAGTATTCGGGGGTGGGATAGGTTGCGGTGGGGTGGTTTCCGGTGGCGGAACTGCAGAAATATCAAAGGGGTTTTCTCCCAAACCCTCTCCTATCTGGGGAAGTGTGGGTAAGGGGCTGTCAGGACGCTGCCAATTATTGTTATTATCTCGACCACCAGCATTGCCATTACCGCTGGGGAGATTGTTGCCATTAACATTTAGCCCTGGGTCAGTATTAAATTTAAAAGGCGATTCATTTGGGGGAGTTTGGGGAAATACGGGCGGTGGAGGATTGAAGGTGCCACCAAAATCGTTGTCACCACCATTTTGGCTCCTCCCGCCCAGATTTCCACCCGGGATGGGTGGCGGTAATTGTGTTCCCCCATTTCTCCCGCTCCCACTGCCCATATCTCCAGAGCCCTGCAGGGGTGGGGAGGGTGGCGGTGGATTCCAGTTAGGAACAATACTCACCTCTGGCTGTGTGGGCCAGTTGGGCAACGGGTCCGGGTTGGTCATCGGCGGCCAGCTCGGCTGCCCCGCCGGTGGCGGTGGTAGCCAGTTGGGGTTAGTGCTGAGGGTGGAAGATGCGGGCCAGCTAGGGATGGTGGTGGGTGGCGGCGGCGGTAAATCTCCAGCCGAAGTATTCCCCTTGGGTGTGGGCGCAGCTCCAGGGTTGAGGCTGGTTGACGGAGAGGGGAGCAGGGCCTGGGGTGGCAGCAGTGGTAGGGTTAATTCGGTTCTCGGTGGTGGCTGGATGCGGCTAAGTTGTTCAGGAGTTAGCTGCACCATCGGCACGGGGGTGTTGTGTTTCTCTTTGGGGGTTTTAGCGAACATGGGCAAACTCTCGAAGCTCACCCCGACTATGCCGTGGATGCCCAAAGAGGCGAGAATTGCCAACCCCGTCGGCTGACGGATGGGGTCTAATAGGTTTTTCAGTGGCAAAGAGTATTGCATGGCAGGTAGGTCGGTTTCGTCTTAGGGGGCTGGGGTCGAGATATATGGGCTATTTTATTTCCGATTTATCTTACTGCTCATTGCTGGTTTTATCAGCGGCAGGGTGATTTTTGATCAATTACATATATTTTGCATAATTTTATCAAAAATTTAATAATTTTATTTCAGATAATTTTATCGATAACTCTGGCGAAAATGTTATTTGTCAGTGATAAAGTTTGATTTATTCCTGCTATTGATCTAAATTATCTCAATTTAAAGTATGCAAATTAAATGCTATATAATTTTTTATGGCAGATGCCATGACGGGTGGTGAACAATTAGGATTGTATAGCTACGATCGTATTGAGCGCCAAAAAGTTGCCCACGGGTTGGGGGTTTCGCCCCCCTTTTGTCCCCCTCCTCTGGGGCAACCACGGGGGGATTGCCCCTGCCCCCCTGCCCCCCTGCCCCCCTGCTCCCCGGTCGGTGAGCGAAGCCGAACCGCTGCTCCCCTGCTTCTTCGGGGGGGTAGGGGGTGAGGGCTTCAGGGGGGAAGGGGCTAAAGCCCAACTAAGAACCTAATATCGACTGTCTCATTCTTAATTGAAATAATTATCAATTATCAATTATCAATTATCAATTATTTCCCTACCTGGCGGCTTGGGCTTCTTTCATCGCCTCTTCTAAAACTGGGGAAGGCATTGGTACTTCTTCCACAGCCGGCAGTTTTTCAATGGTAAGCCGATCGGATGCACCAGAGAGACGCTTCAAGAGTTTAGGTTTCGGGTCATGGAGGAGATAGATAATCCGATCGCCCGGTTGCCAACTTTCCACCGCCGATGCCACCTGTAACTGCCCTCCCCGTTCCAACAACAGAGGCACCAACTCCGCCGCCCGAATTAAAGCCCGCAAATGCGCCTGCTGAAAAGCAAACCCCGCCTCCTTCAGCATGGTTTCTCCCAGCTTCACCTGACCATCACTGAGATACTGATTCCATGTTTTCAGTGGCAAATCGGCGATAAAGGCTTGTTGCACCTTGCCATTACCATTAGACCCACTCCCTTCCACCTCGCCGGGGAAAACCGCCAACACCCGAGGCGGCTTGAACTCCTCCACAGCGCGCTGAGCCAGTACCAAATTCACCTCGCCATTGCTGGTCATCGCCAGGAAAGTACCCACCGAACCCAACCCCACCTCTTCGAGAACCTTGATATCCAGAGCCGAACTCAAGAACACGCGCAAGTTTTCCTGTTCAGCTTGCTTGCAAGCCTCCGGGTTCGTGTCGAGCAAAACCACCGACTCGCCTCGCTCTTTGAACAGACGACCCATCAGGCGGCTGAGGGGATTTGACCCCACAATCACGGCGCCGCTAGCCTTAACCGAGGTCAACTGCAGGAAATTCGCCACCGCTTGCGCTGTGAGACCTTGGGCAACCACCGTCATAATAATCGTGAGGAAAACTAGGGCTTTGATGGCGTCACCACCGTTAATCCCTCGTTCTGTGAGCAAAATGGAAAACAGGGAAGCCACCGAGGCAGAAACGATGCCCCGAGGAGAAATCCAGCTTACGAATAGCTTTTGCCGCCAATTAAAATCGCTGTTGATGGTGCAAATCCAAACATTGAGGGGGCGGACCAGAAACATCAACGCTAGGACGGTGAAGACACTACCCCAACCCAAAGCCACGATACTGGCGAGGGATAGGTCTGCGGCCAAGAGAATGAACAGGACGGAAATGGCCATAATGGTGAGCTGGCCTTTAAACCGTCGCAGCAGGCGGACTTCGGGGACGCCGGAGGCACCGAGTACCAAACCGGCGACTACGGTAGCCATCAAGCCAGATTCACTGCGCACAGCTTGAGCTAAGCCGTATAATCCCCATAAACCGGCTAAAACTACCAGGTTTTTCAGGTCTTCTGAGAGAAAATTGGCCCGTTTGAGGAACCAGCCGAGTGCCCAGCCGCCAGCGCCACCGATCGCGCTGCCTAATCCCAAGCGGATGGTCAAACCGGCGAGAAGGCGGATGGGGTCAGCGTCTCCATTCAAAATCACATCTAGCACTAATACCGCGAGAATGGCTCCCACCGGGTCGATGAGTACGCCTTCGCCTTCCAGCAACGCCGCTACTGACCGATCTACTTGCACTTGTTTGAGCAGCGGGCCGATGACGGTTGGGCCAGTCACTACCACTAAAGCGGCGTAGAGGAAAGCGATCGGCCAGGGAAATTCCCCTAAAGCGTGAGCAGCGACTCCCCCCCCGATGAGGGTGACAAGGGTGCCGATCGTCACTAAATTGCGCAGCGCTCCCGAAACTTTCCCCAAATCCCGCATTTCCAGGTTTAATCCGCCTTCAAATAGGATTAAAGCCACCGCCAGGGAGACGATCGACTCCAAACCGTCCCCCAGTAACTGGGGATGGAGGACGCCGCAGCCATCGGGACCCAACAGGATGCCGAACAGCAGCAGGAAAACAATGCTCGGTACTTTCATGTACGCTGCCAGCACTTGCGCGCTGATACCTGCGATCATGGCCATAACCATGAGCAGGGTGATGTCAAAAGGCATATCCATAAGCGTGAGAAAGTGAGCGGGCGATTTAGCTCCGATTGAAACGCCTTGTGTTTTGTCCCTTGTCCCTTGTCCCTTGTCACTTGTCCCTTGCAAAGGACAAAGGACTAAGGACTAATGACAACTAATGGGATGAGAGCGGCTGTACATCACATAGGAGGCGATGCCTGGAAACTTTCCCAGAATTGGAGCGAGACGCCTTTTGCACAAGGTACAACCACGGAAATTGACAATGCTAGCGGCACTGGGGCGCTGTTTTCCCGACAAATTCCGAAGGGGTTGTGGGAACCGCCATCGGTTGCGTAGGGACTGGGCAATGCAGGCGATCGCTGTCAGACATTGCGCTCGACCGGGCGGCTGACAATTAGATTTGCATAATTTTTAGCAATTAGGGGCGATCGTACCACCATTGAGCCAGATTCTAGCAAATCAAACCCAATCTTGCTGGGGCTAGCCCAGAAGCGATAGCACAAATGACCAATTTTCTGACTTTTTTATCTCGTGATACAAATTTCTTATCTAAAAATTTCACCAGGACGAGGTGAAGTCGGCTAATTCACCACAGCCCTCTGTAGGTGCTTGCCAGAGCCTCCCCAGAGAAACCGGGTAACAGCCCAAAACCTCCTGAATCGCACGAGATATTGGTTGGAGAAACCCGGTTTCTGGTGGAAGTCAGACTCTGGGCTTGCTAGAGTCAACCCCGCACCTCACGCCATCAAGTTGCGGTCCAAGTTAGTGGATACAAAAATCGGTTCTACCCGAATGCCCACGATCGCCGCCGGACGAACCACCATATACTCTCCCTGAATATTCTTAATCGGCACATTCACAAAATCCTTAGAATCCAACTTCGGCACCAGCACGCCTTGATACCACTTCTGAAAGTCTTGGATCGTGGCAAAACGCAATTCTTCCCGGTGCCCCCCCTCAATCAAGAGGTGGACTGCGATTTCATCAGGGGTTCTGGCCATACCAAATTCTCCTCAACGCACAACGCTTATTATCTCTTACTGGAGTTTCTCGCTCTGTGGGGGCTCTTGAGTTGTCGTGGCGCCAACTAACCTAATTCATTCACCACAGAAACCAGATATCTGTAGTGAGGAGCTTTATCTAGACAGAGAATCTCAGCCATCAGGTTGCGCCACCGCCAAAGCCACCTAGGTTGCTAGGGGCAATTCATCAATTGCCCCAACTAGGAAAACAGGTTATAACGCTGAAGCTGACTTTCTAACACCCCAGGCAGGGTTTGGTGCAACTGTGCCACCTCTGTAAAAGATAGCTGTTGCCAGCTAGGCAAATCAAAAGGCAACTGTCCCGCCAAATCCGGTAACTCCTGCTGCACCAGCAAAATCTGCTCCCGACGCTTGCTAGAGAGTGCATAACCCAGCTCCAAGGAGACCAAAGGACTAGGAATGAGTGTGTCTCCCACCGAGACGATCGGCGTTACATCCGCCACAAACAGCAAACTCTTACTCAGCTTACGCATTCTCGTCCCACTTGGGCGCGTCACACCTTCCATTGTCAGCTCCGAACTGGTGAGAGTCAGCTCCAGGCGAGAGCGGGTATTCAGAGCCGCGATCGCCCCCTCCATTGCCTCCCTCACCACCGAAGTCCCTCCCTCCTGAGAGTTTGGCGAACAGAGATAAATCCCCGGCTCCAACCGCGCCATCACCTCTTTTTTCGTGAAATAAATCTCCTGCCCGATCAGGTCCACATTCGCCACCGCATAACCACCACTGCCCTCAATATAAAACTCTACCGACTCCCCTTCCAGGTATAGCTCGAACCACTCCGAGCGTTTCACCTGTTCCAGTTCATCCAGAAAATCAGCTCGCAGACCAGTTTTCAGCATCCCCGTCTTGCTCAGGCGCAAATCATGGGGGCGCCGTTCCAGTTCTCGCACTGGCTCATACTCTCGGAGATACCAGGCTCGCAGGGCAATAATCGCCATTAGATGCTTATCGCTTGCACGCTTAAAAGGTCAGACTTCATAATCTATCATACTTTGTCCTTTGTCCAACCAGCCTTGATCCCCAGAGAAACCCGGTTTCAAAACCTGCATCCTCAGTGATGAAGCCGCTGATTGTCACCGCCACCGGACCGCCGTCAATTTTGCTGAAAAAGTCCCAAAAAACAGCAGCACTTGCAACCATCAAATAATTGCAAGTGCTGGAAAACCCAAATTTATAAACTTAGCAGTATGGCGTTATATCCTCCCCACATTCATCCGCCAGATAACAGAGCGCCCTAAAGCGCAACATCACCACTTCCTCATATAGAGGATTCAACTTGCACATAGGCGGAATATGAAACAGAGTCCGGCCAAAAAGGTTGATATCTCGCTCAAATGGGCACTGTGCCGGAATCAGCTTACATACCGAATGCGCTAATTTGGGGTGGCGCACATCAATTTGGTTCAGCCATTGCCGCAAGGGATACAGCAAATCTAATCGAAATCTTTTCTGGGTCTGATTGACTGGTGTGGCGAAATCTCTGTCAGAATCTATTTCTTTGACTTCTACCCAGCTTGCAACTGCAAGATATTTTATGGTATCATCTGATACACTCATTTTTCCCTTCCTTTCGGTAACAGGATGTGCCGAGGCACCTTTTGATATCTACAACCTGGTGGTTTGGTAAACCGGATGGTTGCAGAAACTCAAGTTGATTTAGAACCGATGGGTTTTCACCCGTCTATTTGATTGTGCCCAACCCGCTCAGGATTCTTGCGCGATTAAAATCACAATTCCACAATGATTAGAATCACAAAAATCTGGGAACCAGCCTCGCCGAGCAACAATCCATAGCCAAAATTCAACCCGGGGCAGCAAAACAGTGACCCAAAAAAGCGCGATTCAGAATTAAAATGAATCCTATTAGTTGGCCAAATCTAAGCAAATAACAAACCTGCAATTTTAGCTGATGCCAAGGTGTCTGGAGCGGTTGCAGGGTGCTGGATCACATTTGTCATTTGCAAAATGACAAATGACAAATGACAAATTAGTAAATTGGGCACCTTCTGGAGGTACTCCAGCTTCTGATGCCCTTATTGTCAACATTCAGAGTGAACATTCAGGGAGGTAGGGGCTCGCTAGTCGCGATCGCCCCGGTTACACCAATGCGCAAAAACCATTTCCCAGACTTTACCCAGTTCCAAAGCCAAAATCAGATAATTTGGTCAAAAGTGCTACCTCTATTGGGGTCTGTGGTGCTGGCACTATTCACATCGGTTGCCCCCACTTCCGCGCAACCAATCACCCCAGCCAACGACGGCACTGGCACCCGAGTCACCCCAAATCAAAACCGCTTCGACATTGATGGGGGCACACTTTCCGGTAACGGCGGCAACCTCTTTCACAGCTTTGAGCAATTTGGGCTCAACCAAGGACAAACCGCCAACTTTATCTCTAGCCCCCAAATTCACAACATCCTCGGGCGCGTCATCGGCGGCGACCCCTCCCTAATTAACGGTTTAATCCAAATCACCGGGGGCAATTCCAACTTATTCCTCATCAACCCCGCCGGTATCGTCTTCGGTCCCCATGCCAGTTTGAACCTCCCCGCCGCCTTCACCGCCACCACCGCTACCAGCATCGGTTTTAATAACGGCTGGTTTCATAGCGTTGGCGCCAATGACTATGCCACCATTATCGGCACCCCCACAAACTTTAATTTCAGCCCCCTGCAACCCGGAAGTATCATCAATAGCGGTAACTTGGCCGTGGCTGCTGGTAACAACTTAAACCTAATCGCTGGCACCATTATCAATAGCGGGTCCCTCACCGCACCAGGTGGGCACATCACCATTGCCACCGTGCCGGGACAACACCTGCTCCGCATCTCGCAACCGGGACATATCCTCAGTTTAGATATTTCCCCCTCTCCCGACCAAGGTATCACCCCCCTCTCTCTCCCCCAACTCCTCACCGCCAGCAATATCGGCTCCGCCACCAAAGTTACAGTCAACAGCGCTGGGGAAGTATTTTTAACCGGTTCCGGGTTAAAAGTAGATGGCGGAGATTTAGTCATCGCCGACAATTCCACAATTACCAACCAAACCGCCACCCTCACCGCCGCCCAACTTCTCACTTTAGTATCTAGTAAACTACTAAGTGAGGGAGACTTGCACCTAGAATCCAGCACATCGGTGCGCGCCCGGGATAGTGTCATCATCTCCGGTGGCAATCTCACTATTTTGGGGAAAAACAACATTGATATTCTGGCTTTAGACCCCGCACTCCCCACTTATCCGATTCAAGCCGGTGGTGATATCACCTTAGTTAGTGATGGCGCCATTTCGGGAGATACTCACTTTAGTGCTGGAGGCAGCTTTAACCTGCTGACCTTGGCGGGGGATGTGGGTGAGTTCTTCAGCTTCTACGACCCAATTATCAGCTCAGGCGCCGATGTGCGCTTTGGCGACTATACCGGAGTTTCCCTGAAAGTGGAAGCAGCGGGGGCGATTTTTGGCGGCGATATCAACATCACCGGGCCAGATACCAGCTTAGGTAACTCTACCGATCCTGATGTGGCCATTATGCGCAGCAGTGCGGCCCTGATTTTGCGCTCTGGAGTACAGCCCGCCAATCCCGCCAACATTCCCCCTAATCTCAATGCCGGAGGTACAGCGTTTAATGCCAGCAGCGCCCGATCGGGGAATAATATTTTGGTCGCCGGGATTACCACAGCGGGTGGTCCGGTAATTGTAGAGTCAGCGGGGACCTTGGGATTAAATGACATCAACACCGCTGGCGGTAACGTCACCCTCAATGCCGCCGGGGATATCAACATCGCCAATGTGGTGAATAGTAGTGGCGGCAATATCGATATCACTACCGGTAACTTTTTGCGCACCCGAGGCAGCTTTACCAATATCAATAATGTGGAAGCTAGCATCTCCAGTGCCAGTGGTGCGAGTACCGGCGGCTCCATTATCATCCGTCACCAAGGCAGCGTCACTACCCCCTTTATCATCGGTGACGCCACCACATTAGGCACCGCCGCCGCCATTACCAGCGGTAGCGAAACCATTGCTCCCAGCTTCCAGGTAGCCGTACCCCCCGACACATACAACCAAGGCAATATCACCATCATCACCCCCGCTCCTCTAGAGCCAGTTGATGCCCCCACCCCCACCCTACCCCCGGAAAACCTGGGAGCTACAACACCAGAACCCTCAGAAACACCAGTTGAAAACCCTCCCGTCCCAGTAACATCAGGCAACACCTTCCCACAATTACCAGGCAACTCTTTACCCGGTAGTATCTCTACTGAGCCACCCACCGAAACCACTACCGTACCACCCACGGGAACCACTACCGCACCACCCACGGGAACTACTACCGTGCCACCTACGGGAACTACTACCGTGCCACCTACGGGAACTACCACCGCACCACCTACGGGAACTACCACCGTACCACCCACGGGAACTACTACCTCGGGAATTAACACCCCTCAACCAAGCAGTAATCCCATCTCACCGGTATCACCCACCAGTTCAGAAACCATTTCCCCCACCCAAAACCCCCCAGACGGGAGTCAAAATCAACCCACCACAGACATCGGAGCCATCCTCACACCAGAACCCCAACCAGAAATATTCTCATTCCAGCCAGAAACTGCCAACCGCATCGCCACCGACTTACAAGGGGTAAATATTTTCCCCATCCCCAACGGGGATATTAATTTAGACATAGACAATTTAGATTTAGACAGGAGTCTTTATCCCCAGCGATTTGAATCCACAGTTCAAATCGCCGAGTTTAGCCCCGACAACCTCCAAGAGCTAAACATTTACCAACCCGCCATCATCCCTGAGATTACCGCCTTAGCAATTCAGCCAGAAGGGATTTTGGCTGCTGGGCTAAATGGCAATTTTCCCAGCATTCTCAATCCTGATACTTTAATTCCAGACCCCAGTCTTTATCCCCAGCAGATTGAGACCTCAGTCCAACTGTCTGACTTTAACCTCGCACAGCTCAACCGGGATAATCTGGAAGTCCTGAACCTGGAACAACCAGACCTTAACCCTGACCTTGCCCCCTTTGTCCTGCAGCCAGAAGCGATTTTGGACGCCTCATCAGGGGACAGCTCTAGCATCCTCAATAATGCCATAACCGAGCTAGCTCTTGATGAAATCTTTTCCCAAACCGATTTAGACGCCACCATCTGGCAAATCGAGCAATACAGAAATCGAGAATTTGCAGACTATTTGGGGGTCAAAGCTAACATCGAAAGTCAGGTAGTAGCCATAGCTAAATTCCGGGAAACCCTGAAACTGCTCAACGCCCAAACTGGCACAAAATCCGCCGTCATCTATATCATTGCTCGCAATGACCAATTAGAAATCGTCATGTTTGCTGGAGAAGGCGACCCCGTGCGCGCTAGCGTCCCCGAAGCCAAACGCTCTGCCCTCTTCCCCATAGTCAATAAGTTGCGCGGCGAACTTACTAACCCCCGCAAGCGCAACAGCGACAGCTATTTAGAGCAATCCCAAAAACTCTATCAATGGCTCATCGCCCCCATAGAGGCAACATTACAAGAGCAAGGGATTGATAATATCCTGTTTTCGCTAGATGCGGGGTTGCGTTCCCTGCCAATGGGTGCCATTCACGACGGTAAGCAGTTTCTTGTGGAAAAATATAGCCTAGCTCTCATTCCCAGTTTCGCTTTAGTGGATACCAATTACCGCACTATCAAACAAGCTCAGGTTCTGGCGATGGGAGCGAGTGAATTTATCGATAACACTCCCCTCCCCGCCGTGCCGGTGGAACTAGCCACCATCACGAATGAACTGGGCAAAGGGCAGTTTTTCCTCAACGACGGCTTTACCATCGATAATCTGAAACAGCAGCGCAGCTCGGACTACTATCAAATTATCCACCTGGCCACTCACGCCGACTTTAAGGAAGGCGCCATGAGTAATTCTTATATTGCTCTGTGGCAATCCAAACTAACTTTGGATAAAATCCCAGAGATGGGATGGAATGACCCCCAAGTAGATTTACTGGTAATTTCTGCCTGTCGGAGTGCTTTGGGCAACCGGGAAGCGGAGCTGGGTTTAGCTGGTTTAGCGATTAAAAGCGGCGTTAAATCGGCGATCGCCAGTCTGTGGTCAGTGAGCGATGAAGGCACTTTTACCCTGATGAGCGAGTTTTACCGCCAAATCCGAGAATCACCGATTAAAGCAGAAGCCTTGCGCCAAGCTCAATTAGAGCTGATTCGCGGTCAAACTCGCATTGAGAATGGTCGTTTATTCCGCCCCAACGGCGACAGCATCGAACTGCCGCCGCAGCTAGCAGGGATTAGCAAACCTACCCTGCAACATCCTTATTATTGGTCTGCTTTTACTACTATTGGCAGCCCTTGGTAAGGGAATGTCCCTTGTCCTTTGTCCTTTGCCAGGAACAAGGGACAAGTGACAAGTGACAAGTGACAAGGGACAAATTGGTGACAAATCACAAAATTTATCAAACCGGAGTTATATTATGTTCGACATCCAAACTACCTACGCTGCAGGAACGAGTCCCGGGGGCATTGCCGTTGGTGATTTTAACGGTGACGGGAACCTGGACTTAGCTGCTACTAATATAGACAATGACAACATTTCCATCTTTTTGGGAGATGGTGCTGGCAACTTCGGCGCTCAAACCACTTTTGCTGTGGGAGATGGTCCGAACTCCCTTGCGGTTGGGAACTTCAACGGCGACACTATCTCCGACCTGGCAGTAGTTAACACTAACAGCAACGACCTATATATTCTCGTGGGTAATGGTGCTGGCAGCTTCAGCCCCTCATCAATTACAGGCTTGGGCGGCTTTGGCAACGCCGTTGGGGTGGGATACTTCAATAATGATGGCTTCCTGGATGTAGTGACGGGGAGTGGCAACAATACTATCTCTGTACTCATGGGTAATGGTGCTGGCGGCTTCAGCTCCCAAACTACGTACACATCCAACGGCACATTCTTCGTTGGTGTTGGCGACTTTAATGGCGACACCAAACCAGACATCGCTGCCTCAAACTTTGTAGCCAATACGGTTTCTATATTCCTGAATGACGGTAGCGGTAACTTCAATTTTCAAGCTGCCCACACCGTTGGCACTGGTCCCGCCTCGATCGCTGTTGAGGACTTCAACGGCGATAGCAACCTGGACTTAGCGGTAGCAAATGGTGTGAGTAATAACGTCTCCATACTTCTGGGAGATGGTCTTGGTGGCTTTGGCGCCCAGACAACTTTTGCCGTGGGAAATGGTTCCGGTGGCATTACGGTGGGGGACTTTAGCGGTGATGGTAACTTAGACTTAGCCGTGACCAACTACTACGGCAACAACGTTTCTTTACTCCTGGGTGATGGTGCTGGCAACTTTGGCAGCCAAACCACCTATGCGGTGGGAACCGGCCCCCGATCTCTGGTTAATGGGGACTTCAATAGTGATGGCAACTTGGACCTAGCTCTACCTAACAAGAGCAGCAACAATATCTCCATCCTTCTCGCCAAGCCGATCGTCTCCATCACTCCCGGCATCACCCCCACCGAGGCAGGTCCGGTAAATGGCACATTCAACATCACCCTCGACACCCCTGCACCCATTGGCGGTCTCACAGTCAACTTTAACCTCACCGGTAGCACCGCTACCCCCATCACCGACTACTCCTTCGCCCCCGGAACCAACATCACCGCCGTTACCGCGAACACCTTCACCATTGCCGCCGGAGTCACCACCGCCACCCTCAATGTCGTCCCAGTAGATAACAACATCGACAACGACCCGGAAAACATCATCGTCAACCTCGCCACTGGGACTGATTACATTGTTGACACCATCAATAACACCGCTACACTCAGCATCACCAATGATGACATCGCGGGGATAACTGTCACTCCCACCACCGGTTTAACCACCACCGAAGGAGGCACTGCCACATTTACCGTGGTTTTGGACAGCGAACCGATCTCAGATGTCATCGTTAACCTCAGCAGCGACAACCCTGCCGAGGGGATAATTGATTTACCCACCCTCACCTTTACAGCCGCTAACTGGAATATTCCCCAAACCGTCACCATCACTGGTGTAGATGATGATATCGATGACAGCGATGTTGCCTACAACATCATCACCGCTCCCGCCATCACTACCGCTCCCAAATACAGCGGTTGGAATGCTCCAGATGTAGCTGTTACCAACATCGATGATGACACGGCGGGGATAACTGTCACTCCCCTGAGCCTAACCACCACCGAAGCTGGGGGAACTGCCACATTTACCGTGGTTTTGGACAGTGAACCCACGGCACCTGTCACCGTTAACCTCAGCAGCGACAACCCCGCCGAGGGGACAATTAATTTATCCACCCTCAACTTTACAGCCGCTAACTGGAATACTCCCCAAACCGTCACCGTCACCGGTGTAGATGATAATCTCACGGACGGCAATATCCCCTACAACATCATTATCGCCCCCGCTATCAGTACCGCGCCTAACTACACCGGTTTTGATGCTCCAGATGTGGCACTGACGAATACCGACAATGACACGGCAGGGATAACTGTCACTCCCACTAGCGGTTTAACCACCACGGAAGCCGGGGGGACTGCCACATTTACTGTAGTGTTGGGCAGCCAACCCACGGCACCTGTCACCGTTAACCTCAGCAGCGATAACCCCGCCGAGGGGACGGTTAATTTACCAAGCCTCACCTTTACAAACGCTAACTGGAATACTCCCCAAACCGTCACCGTCACCGGTGCGGACGATAATATCGATGATGGGGATATCGCCTACAACATCATCACCGCTGCTACCAGTGCTGATGCCACGTACAACGGGTTTAATCTGCCAGATGTGGCACTGACGAATACCGATGATGACACGGTGGGGATAACTGTCACTCCCACCAGTGGTTTAGTCACCACGGAAGCCGGAGGTACTGCCACATTTACTGTAGTGTTGGGCAGCCAACCCACAGCGGATGTCACCATTAACCTCACCAGCGACAACCCCGCTGAGGGGACAGTTAATCTGCCCACTCTCACCTTTACAAACGCTAACTGGAATACGCCCCAAACTGTCACCGTCACCGGTGTAGATGATGATATCGATGACGGCGATATCGCCTACAACATCATCACCGCTGCTACCAGTGCTGATGCCACGTACAACGGGTTTAATCTGCCAGATGTGGCAGTGACGAATACCGATGATGACACAGCGGGGATAACTGTCACTCCCACCAGTGGTTTAGTCACCACGGAAGCCGGAGGTACTGCCACATTTACGGTAGTTTTGGGCAGCCAACCCACAGCGGATGTCACCATTAATCTCAGCAGCGACAACCCCGCCGAGGGGACAGTTAATCTGCCCACTCTCACCTTTACAGCCGCTAACTGGAATACTCCCCAAACCGTCACTATCACCGGTGTAGATGATAATCTCGCTGACGGCGATAACCCCTACAACATCATCACCGCTGCTACCAGTGCTGATGCCACCTACAACGGGTTTAATCTGCCAGATGTAGCACTGACGAATACCGATGATGACACAGCGGGGATAACTGTCACTCCCACCAGCCTCACCATTACCGAAGGGGGTGCTACTGCCAGTTATGACCTGGTGCTAACCAGCCAGCCAACGGCACCGGTGACAGTTAATTTTACCCCGGATAGCCAAATTAGTCCGATTCCGGCGATTAATTTTGATAGCAGTAATTGGAATATCACCCAAACGGTGACTGTGACTGCTGTTGATGATGGGGTAGCGGAAGGATTGCATACTGGGAGTATTTCTCACAGTGCTGTCAGTACGGATGCTAATTATAGTGGTATTGTCATTGATGCTGTTCAGGCTAGCATCACTGATAATGATGTGGCGGGGGTATCGGTGATTCAGCCGGTGAGTCGGACTGATGTAATTGAAGGTGACAGCAGTGATATTTTTAAGTTGGTACTGAGTTCTCAGCCTATGGCGGATGTGACTGTTGCCATTACCACGGATTCTCAAACTACTACGGATGTCTCCCAGGTTATTTTTACCCCGACTAACTGGAATCTCCCCCAAACGGTGACAGTGACAGCGGTTGATGATCCTGTGGTGGAGGGTTTGCCATCTAGTACGATTAGCTTCGCCGCTGCTAGTGCTGATGGCTTTTATAATGGATTTGCTATATCTCCCCTGACTGTTAATGTCAGCGATAATGACCGAGATAGCTTGGTGATTAATTTACCGGCTACGGCTTTTCAAAGTTTCGGTGACGGTGACGATGTGATTAATGCTGCCAGCAGTGGTGATATTGTTTACGGTGGGGCGGGAAATGATATTATCGATGGTTCTGGTGGTGATGATTTTCTCTACGGCCAGTTAGGAGATGATATTATTGATGGCGGTGATGGTCAGGATTTCATCTGGGCTGGTGCTGGGAATGACCACGTAAAGGGTGCGGGTGGTAATGATGTGATTTTTGCTGGCGATGGCAGCGACAGAATTACTGGCGGCGCTGGTAATGATGAATTATTTGGCGACGCTGGTAACGACCATTTATATGGTGATGCTGGGGTCGATAGTCTCACCGGTGGTTTGGGACGAGATGCTTTTGCTATTGGTAATGGTACGGGAGGAACCACTATGGCGATGGCGGATATAATTACTGATTTTACGCCGGGAGAGGATGTAATTGATTTGGTTTATCCCCTTGGTTCTGCTGATATTAGTATCACCCAGAATGGGGCAGATACGGTGATTCAACATCAAGGAACTGGTGAGTATTTGGCGGTGCTGCTGGGGATAACGGCGGCGGATATCGGGGGGAGTGATTTTACCTAAAAGCTGGTCATTAGTCCTTTGTCCCTTGTCACTTGTCATATCAAGTCCGGGGGCATCGTGACGAAAATTCCGGGGCAACCACACTTTGGTTGCCCCCCCAGTTATTCACTTGTCACTTGTCATTTGTCACTTGTCATTTGTCAAAGGACTAATGACAAAGGACAAAGGACAAAGGACTAATGACAACTTATGATGCCACTTTGGCAGCGGTGCGGGTGCGGCGGCGTCCGGTGGTGTTGGTGTTGTTATTGGTGTTGTTGGTGTTGTTGGTCTGAGATTTTACGGGTGGTTCAATAGGGGTTTGCATGAGCAATACGAGTAGGGGGTTGCTCTGGAGTTCTCGGCGGAGCAAGCGTTTAAGTTCTCGTTCTAGTTGGTCTTTGAGTCCGTCCCATTCCACCTCGATCGTGTCTTCGCTGTCGGTACGGGCGAATTCTGACCACCGATCGCCTAAAAAGTCTTCGATCGCCTCACTCAGCCACTTATGTAACACTCCCGCCTCCACAGAAGACACGACCCCCCGCTGGTGAACTTCTGGTTGAGCCGCCAACTTGCCATTCCAGCCGATCGCTGTTGCTACTGTCACCACGCCATCTTCAGCTAGCTGCTGACGTTCTTTGAGTACGTTGTCTTTCACCACCCCAGTGCGGGAGGAATCTACCAGCTCAATTCCCGAGGGCACTTTATCCGTGATGGCAATGCTATTTTCGGTCAATTCCACCACATCGCCGTTATTGATAATCACCATATTTTCCGGCGGTACACCCATACTCTGGGCGGTTTTGGCGTGCTGCATCAACATCCGATATTCGCCGTGAACTGGGAGGAAAAACTTGGGACGAGTCAGGGCAATCATCAGCTTTTGGTCTTCCTGGCAACCATGACCAGAAACGTGAATCCCTTTATCCCGTCCGTAAATCACATTAGCGCCTTGCTTCATCAGCTTGTCGATCGTATTCACCACAGCGATCGTATTTCCGGGAATCGGGTTCGCGGAAAACACCACCGTATCCCCACGGCGGATTCTCACCTTCCGGTGTTCGCCGTTGGCAATTCGTGTCAAACCAGACATCGGCTCTCCCTGGGACCCAGTGGTGAGGATGACCACTTTTTCATCGGGAAAGCTACGAATCGCGTGCAGAGGTTGAAACAAGCTATCTTCGCACTTGATATAGCCCAAATTGCGAGCGTGAGCGATCGCATTCAGCATCGAGCGACCCACCACCGACACCACCCGTCCGTGCTTTTGCGCCAAGCTCAACACAATATTTAACCGATGCACCGAAGAAGCGAACGTAGTCAGCAGCAGACGGCCCGGAGTTTGAGCAAAAATCCGGTCTAAATTAGGATACACCGAACTTTCCGACGGCGTATGTCCCGGCACTTCCGAGTTCGTGGAATCGCTAATCAGGCACAACACGCCTTTTTCCCCATGTTCCGCCAGCTTTTGCAAATCGAAATGTTCCCCATCCACCGGCGTGTGGTCGATTTTAAAATCTCCCGTATGGATCACCACACCCAGGGGAGTGTGAATGGCCACCGTAAAGCTATCCGCGATCGAGTGAGTATTGCGGATATACTCCACAAAAAAGTGAGTCCCAATGCGGACAATATCCCGAGGGCGAACGCTGCGCAACTCCGTGCGATTCGACACACCCGCCTCATCCAATTTCCCCTCTAGCAGAGCCATTGCCAGCCTTGGTCCATAAATCACCGGAATCTCAAACTGCTTCAGGTGAAATGGAATCCCCCCGATGTGGTCTTCATGGCCGTGGGTGACAATCATCCCCTTAATTTTGTGCCGATTTTCCCGCAAGTAAGTCATATCTGGGAGGACGATGTTTACCCCGTGCATCTCGTCCGTAGGGAAACCCAGACCCGCATCTAGTAAAATAATCTCATCATCGTACTCGAAAACACAGGTATTTTTCCCAATTTCGTGCAACCCTCCCAAGGGTATAATTTTTAGGGCGGGTGTAGCTTCTTTTGTACTCATTTTTGTCCTTGATAACGAAAGTTTAAGTTTTACTGAATCAAGCATCAATAACATTTGACATTAGGCATTGGTCATTTGTCCAAAGGTCATTTGTCCTTTGACAAGGGACAAGTGACAAGGCACAAGCGACAAGTTACAATTGTCTATATTTACAATTTCTTTATACATATTCTAGACAATTGGATAATTTGACGGTAGGGACGAGGCACTGCCGCGTCCTCTACTGCCAATTACCACTGCAAATTAAATTAACTGCAACTCCTGCATGACTGCAGTCAGCTTTTGCGTCACATCCTGTGGTGCAGGGCACAAAGGCGGACGACAAGGACCCACATCCCAACCTTGCAGTTTCAGAGCTGCTTTCAGAGGGATGGGATTAGTCGTGAGGAATAAAGCTTTAAACAACGGCTGCAACTGCAAATTAATTTGCGCTGCCAGTTTAACTTTACCATCTTCAAAAGCCCTGACCATCTCTTGAATGCTGTCTCCCACTAAATGGGATGCCACACTAACTACTCCCGTACCCCCAACTGCCAGCAACGGCAAAGTCAGACCATCATCGCCGGAATAGATTTGGAATTCTGCTGGCGTCATTCGGCGAACCTGAGTTACTTGCTCTAAACTGCCGCTCGCCTCTTTAATCGCCACGATGTTGGGAATCTCTGCCAACCGAGCAACGGTTTCAGGCAGAAGATTTTGTCCGGTACGACCAGGAATATTATAGAGCATCAAGGGCATATCGGGACATGCACTGGCGATACTCTTAAAGTGTTCATACAGTCCTTCTTGGGGGGGTTTGTTGTAATAAGGCACCACTTGTAATGAACCGTCTAAACCCAGCAAGCCAGCTTTTTGGGTGGCGGAGATAGCCTCTTTAGTCGAATTAGAACCAGTTCCCGCCATCACCTTAGCTTTGCCCGCTACCGCCTTTTTCACCACTTGAAATAGCTCATACTCCTCATCCCAAGTTAATGTGGGAGACTCACCGGTAGTACCGCAAACGACTACCGTATCTGTGCCATGTTCCACCAGATGCACCGCCAGCTTTTCTGCCACACCGTAGTTGACGCTGCCATCTGCGTGGAAAGGGGTAATCATGGCCGTGAGTACACGTCCGAAATTTACCACGCTCTGTTCACTCCTTAAATTATAGCTCGCTGTCAATATCTAGTTTTGCCATCTTTGGCACAAGGGTGCAAATTTCTATCTGTAGCAGCGCTCCTTTAGGTTAGCGCCGCCCAGGCGTCGTTTTGCTCAATTTGGGTTGGAGAATACAGCAGTTCTCTAGATGGGTGAGTGAGATACAGATTTCTCCAGGAGTCCCGCCTCGCCCGCTGCTGTCACTGTAGAGGTAGAAGAATTCTACCAGGAATATCCCTCACGGGATTGAAAAACGCCCTGGCAATTTTTTGTCCTATACTTTCTTCGCCTCTACATCACCCCTGCGCCATCAGGTCTATGCCGCCTTGCCCTAAGACGCAACCAACGCCGCTGCAGGTTTGATTAAATCTTTAGCCACCAATAACTCGGCAATCTGTACTGCATTCAAGGCTGCACCCTTGCGAATTTGGTCGCCGCACAGCCACAGTTCCAAGGCGCACGGGTGTGAGATATCCTGACGAATTCGCCCCACCAAAACCTCATCTAAGCCGGAGGCTTCCAAAGGCATGGGGAAATAATTGGCCTGCCAATCTTCTACCAAGCGAACTCCTGGGGCTTGGCTTAAAATTTCCCGGGCGCGACTCGGGCTGAATACCTCGCTAAATTCCAGGTTAATTGCTTCTGAATGGGCGCGCAATACAGGCACCCGCACGCAAGTGGCGGTAATGCGTAAGTCTGGCGCCCCAAAAATTTTCCTGGTTTCCTTAACCATTTTCATTTCTTCTTCGCAATACCCCTGCTCATTGATGGGGGTGTTGTGGGGGAACAAATTAAATGCTAAAGGATAGGGGAAAATCTCGGTTTTTGGGGTTTCTCCTTGCAAAATTGCCCGCGCCTGGGCTTTCATTTCTTCCATCGCCCGGGCGCCAGCGCCGCTAGCTGATTGATAGGTAGCTGCTACCAGTCGCTGCACTGGCTGCACTTGGTGTAATGGCCAAACGGCTACAGCCATTAAAATTGTGGTGCAGTTGGGGTTAGCGATAATTCCTTGGTGGGTAGCGGCGGCTTCGGGGTTGACTTCTGGCACCACTAGGGGGACTTGGGGGTCCATGCGGAAGGCGCTGGAGTTGTCGATCGCCACTGCCCCCGCCGCCACAACTTTGGGGAGCCACTGCTTAGAAGTGGACCCACCAGCGGAAGCCAGTACCAGGTCCACGCCATCAAAAGATTTCTCGGAGACTTCTTCGATGGTGAGGCGGGACCCTTGAAATTCTAAGGTTTGCCCAGCCGATCGGGCGGAAGCCAATAGCTTCAAATCTGCCAGGGGAAACTGGCGTTGGTCCAGCAGTTGGAGCAACTCCGTGCCTACGGCACCCGTTGCCCCTAAAATCGCCACTCTATATGATTTCGGCAAATTTACTTCCTCCAAATGGTTTTCTTCTGAGACGGTAACAATAGCCAAAGATATTAGTTTATTTATCAGCGGTCTTGGGATGCCAAATTAGCTCAAAATATTTTTTTTAGATTTTCAAGTATTTTATTTTAACCTATCCCGGGGGGATAGGGGGCTTTTGGGGCTCTTGGACAGGGCGCGTCGGCGCCCCGGCTGTCTCCCCCCTGCCTCCCAGGCATGGGTCCGGAGTGGGGGCAGAGATTCATCTACCATATCTATCATAAATATATAGCTCGAGTTGGTACGGAATACGGTACGATCGTTTATTGCGTTATCCAGATTGGTGTGGCCACTGCCCTGGGAAAATCCCTGGTGAGAAGGCAGCAGACAAGCGAATGGCTTCTTATGAACCCATTTGGGGCTGGCAGACAATAATCGTCTCATCTCCCCTCCCGAGGCGGGTGGTCAGCAGCAATCCCAGGAATAGTCCCTCAGAGAGGATTCGATGAAAGTCACCCAGGAAAAGCTTCCCGACAGCCAGATTGGTTTAGAAATTGAAATCTCCCCGGAAACCTCCCAAAAAGCTTACGATACCGTTCTCAAGGAATTTAGCCGCTCCGCGAGTATTCCCGGTTTTCGCAAGGGGAAAGTCCCGCGCACAGTTTTGTTACAGCGCCTAGGAGCCAGCCGCATCAAAGCGGCGGCGGTGGAGGAGATGATCCAAGACTGTATCGAGGAAGCCATCAAGCAAGAAGATATCAAAGCCATAGGCAACTACCAACTGCGCTCCTCGTTTGAAGAATTGGTCCAAGCGTTTGAACCGGGAAAACCGCTGACGTTTTCTGCCTCAGTTGACGTACCGCCAGAAGTCACCGTTACCGGATATCAAGGCTTATCCATCAGGGCTGAGGAGGTAACATACGACCCAGCAGAGGTGGACAAGTTCTTAGAAGAACGGCGCAAAGAGCAGGCCACCCTAATTCCTGTAGAAAGCAGACCGGCAGCTCTCGGAGACGTGGCGGTGGTGGATTATTCTGGCACGGTCCTTGGTAATGATGGCGAACCGGAACTGATCGCTGGCGGTCAAGCGGAAGATTTTCAAATTGAAATCCTAGAAGGTCAGTTTGTCAAAGGCTTTCTAGAAGGAATTGTGGGCATGAATGTGGGAGAAACCAAAGAAGTGCCCGTGCAGTTCCCCGATGAATATGCCAACGAAGATTTGGCGGGTAAGTCAGCCGTATTCAAGATTACCCTCAAAGAACTTAAGGAAAAAGAGCTGCCCGAATTGGATGATGATTTTGCTCAAGCTGTGAGCGAGTTTCAAACTCTGGCAGAATTGCGCGCCAGTGTGGAGTCCCAGTATAAGGATAAGGCTGAGCGGGAAACTACGGCCAACAAGCAGGAAGCCTTGCTTGATGAGCTGGTGAAACTGGTGGAGGTGGAGTTGCCCGAAACTATGATTTCCCGTGAGGTGGACAATCTCCTCCAGCAAGCGGCGATGCGCTTGAGCAATTACGGGATTGATGTGAAAAAACTTTACACTAGGGAAAATATCGGCCAGCTACGTCAGCAGTACCGGGGAGAGGCGATCGAAAAGCTGAAAACCTCTCTGGGCTTGAAACAAGTGGTGAAACTTGAAGGTCTAGAGGTGGAGGCCGCAGAGGTGGAGGCGAAGATTGCAGAACTCAAACCCCAACTACCTCAAGATATTGATCCAGACCGCCTGCGAGACCTGATTACTGATCAGCTCCTCGAGGAAAAAGCGATCAACTGGTTGGAAGAAAAGGCTAGCATTGAGTTACTGCCCCAAGGCACTTTGGCCGCCGAGCAGAAGGCCGCCGAGGCATCCAACCCGGAGCCAGATTCAGAAACCAGTCCCGCGAGCGAACCGACTGAGTAGATCGACAAGGAGGGCCTTTGGGGCAGGGGTGACGGCGGTTCGGCCCTTCGGCTCCGCTCAGGACAGGCTTCGCTCACCGACCTGGTGACGGGGTGACGGCGGTTCGGCTTCGCTCACCGACCTGGTGACGGGGTGAGGGGGAGATGGGGAGGGGTGGGAAGAGGGGGAAGAGGGGG
>DVDU01000187.1 GCA_015296065.1 Oscillatoriaceae cyanobacterium M33_DOE_052
CAAATAGAAATGAAACAATCGAGATTGCCCTCACCCCCATCTCCTTTTCTCTCTCCCCCCCTTTCCAAGGGGGGTAGGGGGGATGGAGAGGGGACGGGGGTGAGGGCGGATTCAATCCCATTCTTATTTGAAATAACTATAAGTTGGCGATTTTGGCGAAGAAGGCGGGACGGCCAGAAGATTTGCAGCTAGATTTACAAGAAGGCTCGGCAAGAATTGAACCGGTAAAACTTTTAAAATTAGCCGAAGAGCTGCTGGATAATGCTTTTAAGTTTTCCTCGGCGGGAACGCCTGTGACTGTCACTGGGAGGAGTGAGTCTAATTATTATATCTTGACTATGGCCGATCGAGGTCGGGGGATGACCCCAGAACAAATTGCCTCTGTAGGAGCTTATATGCAGTTTCAACGCCACATCTATGAGCAACAAGGGTCTGGATTAGGTCTAGCGATCGTGCAGCGGCTGGCGGCATTATATGGGGGCAGTTTAACGATTGAAAGTAATCCTGAGATTCCTGGCACGATCGTCCAGGTGATTTTACCAGCTTAATTATCGATAATCTTGGGCAACTACCCATAATTTTCCGGTTTTTTCTCTGGGTTAGACAATTAGCAATCATACCACACAAACATCACCAAAATTTTGTTGGTGTTTTTTGTGTTTTTGAGCAAAATTAACTTTTATGATTTTTAGCCGGTAAATATTGGCCAAAAAAACTCACAATCAATAAACAAATTATGCCGATATTAATCGAAACATCAGCTAAATTAAATACGGGAAAGCGAATTAAACGAAAATCCAAAAAATCCACCACATAGCCAAACAAAAACCGGTCAATGCCGTTACCCAGTGCCCCTCCCAAAATCAAACCATAAGCCAGTTGCTCCCAGTGATGGAGGCGCGGACCGAAATAGGCCATTGCCATTAAACCGAGACTCACCACTAAAGACAGCCAACGCAACCAGATGCTGCCCTGAAACATACTGAAAGCAGCACCAGTATTAGTCACATAGGTGAAGTGAAACACCCCAGACCATAGAGGCCAAGTTTCGCCGAGACTAAAGTTTTGCAATACCCAATACTTGGTCAATTGGTCGAGCAGGAGACTGGCAATGCCAATGCTCCAAAACCAGTGATTTTTTAATTTCATGTGGGATGATTCAGTAACACATCAAGGTGCGGAGGAATTTGGCGATCGCCGTGACAGCGCAGACCAATACCAACTGGCCCGGTAAGGGATTGAGAGAATATTTCCACATCCCAGCCACAATCAGCTCTTGGTTGAAAGAGGAGATCAACGCCAAATAGGTCAAACCCACCAAGTGAATGGTGATGAGACCGGATAAACAGCTCAAGGCGAGCAACTCCAACCGGGGCTTATTTCTCAAAGCCAAGGCGCCACAGACCCAAGCACCGGGCACAAACCCTAATATATAACCAAAAGAAGGCTCAAAAACATAATCTAAGCCACCACCAAAAGTAAACACGGGCAACCAAGTCAAGCCCAAAGTGATATAAGCAATTTGGGAGAGGGCACCGGCGTTTTTGCCCCCCATACATCCTACCAGCAGCACCGCGCCCACCTGACAGGTGACGCGCAGGGGGTGAACCAGAACGCCTTCTTGGCTCCAATTCCAGGGTGGGGCAGTCATGGAGACTTCCACAAACGTGCCACCAATGGTGAGCAGCAAACCGATAAAAGCCCAAATTAGTTCTAAGAAAGCAGCCACAAAGTTAGGGGGGGTGGTTGGGGGACGAACTTTGCTCCGGTGCTGTCGGTGGGACTTTGGTTTTCGGCGGTGGGGGGAGGGGCGGTGACGGTGCAAATCAACTCGGTTAATCAAAGTTTGGGGCTGGGTAGGAGCCAGGAATAGGGGCCTCACCCCCTAATAAACCCAGTTCTTCGAGCATAACACGGTCTTTTTCTGGTGATTGACCCAGGGTGGTGAGGTAATTGCCTACTAGCATGGCGTTAATACCCGCTTGGAAACCGAGGGATTGGAGTTCGCCCATAATCGCTTCCCGTCCTCCGGCGTAGCGGATGATTTGTTTGGGCAGGATGAGGCGGAAAATGGCGATCGCCTTGAGGGCATCAAAAGGGTCCAGGCGGGGCAAGTGACCTAGAGGCGTACCCACCCGGGGGTTGAGCAAATTCACAGGCACTGATTCCACTTCCAGTTCCCGCAGAGCCAAAGCCAAATCAATCCGATCCGCCCAGCTTTCCCCCATACCGACGATACCACCGGTGCAGGCTTGAATTCCAGCCGCCTTCAGATTTTTTATGGTTTCTACCCGGTCTTGCCAAGTGTGAGTAGAGACAATTTCAGGGTAGAATGCCTCGGAGGCTTCCAAATTGTGGTTGTAGCGGGTCACTCCTGCCTCTCGCAGGGCTTGTGCCTGCTCTGGCGTCACTTCGCCGAGAGCGCAACAGGGTTTGACATTCGTTTCCGCCGCAATCCGCCGCACGGCTTCCAGGATGCGATCGAATTCCCCAGATTTCGGGCTACTATATTTGGGGCCGCGTCCTTGGGAAACCAAACAAAATCGGCGAGCCCCAGCCGCCTCAGCAGCTTTAGCGGCGGCTACCATTTCATCAGTAGATTTCAGGTTGTAGATGGGGGAATCTTCCCCAGGGTGGTGCGCAGATTGAGAGCAAAACGAGCAATTTTCCGAGCAGTTGCCGGATTTGATATTAGTGATGCTGCACAGGTCCACCATATTACCGCAACAGGCTTGCCGCACCTTGTCGGCGGCGGCGCATAGTTGCAAAATCTGCTCTTGGCCTTCAATTTTAGTCAAGGCGAGGGCTTCTTCTCTGGTAATGGCTTCCCCGGCGATAATTCTGTCTGTGAGGGTTTGCAGCCACTGCCCCAAGGCTTCATTGACGGGGGTAGTGGGCAGTTCTGGAGTTATTTGCACCATGAGCGATCGCATTTATTTGAGTTCTGGCATTTTACCATTCCCCCCGTCCCTCCCGCCTCTTGTCAACTTTCCTAAAGTTCTCTTAAATATCGTTAACCTTCTTGATTTTCTCACCAACCCTCTGGTGCTAAACGCTTCTTTCCCATCAAGACTGATTCTGGGGCGCCCTTGGGGCGGGAAACAGGGGACAATTTTGTAGCCCTCAATAATTTACCTCCTGACCCCCTCCGCTTTGGCTCCAGAAACCACCATAATTTCCCCAACCAGGAATTTTTCCTTCCCGGGCGTCGATGTCAAGGTACAGCCAAAAGCTACATTTATTTACCCCTAGGCATTTTTCTGAAAAAAATCTGGAATTATGGTTTAATTCAGGTGAAAATTATCAAAACTAGCAATTATACTGTACCATAATCATTGATACCCCAGCCACCAATCAGAAAAAGTGCATCCCGGCTAAAACCAACCATGCTTAAATTATATTCAAAACAGGTTTCCCCATAACCTCCAACCACCAAGCATCAGTATTCTCGAAAATATTAACCACATCCATCATTACTTATGTATCCCGAAAATATCACTAGCAGAAAATTTGGTAAAAAGCCAGCAGCGCCGACCCAAACCGTTTTGCAAGCGGAAAATGCCTGTGTTTACTATGGGAATTTCCAGGCGGTTAGCAACGTGTCCCTGGATATTCCCAAAAACAAGATTACTGCCTTTATCGGACCGAGTGGCTGCGGCAAAAGCACGCTGCTGCGGTGTTTTAACCGACTCAATGATACGATTAGGAGCTTTCGGCTTCAGGGCAAAATTAGTTATGCGGGTGTTGACTTATACGGCAGCGGTATCGATGCCGTAGCAGTACGGCAGCGCATTGGGATGGTTTTCCAAAAACCGAATCCTTTCCCCAAATCCATATATGAAAATATCGCGTTTGGCGCCAGAATCAATGGCTATCAAGGGGATATGGATGAGCTGGTAGAAGGCTCCCTCAAGCAAGCGGCTCTCTGGGATGAGGTGAAAGATAAACTCAATCAGAGCGGACTAGCTCTGTCTGGGGGTCAGCAACAGCGTTTGTGCATCGCTCGGGCTTTGGCGGTACAGCCGGAGGTGTTGCTGATGGATGAACCCTGCTCCGCTCTCGACCCCATCTCGACTTTGCGCATTGAAGAGGTGCTGCACGAGCTGAAGCCGAATTACACGATCGTCATCGTCACCCACAATATGCAGCAAGCCTCCCGCGTCTCGGATATGGCTGCCTTTTTCAACGTCCAAACCTCAGAAACCGGCGAACGCACCGGCTACCTCGTAGAATACGACGAAACCCAGGTGATTTTCCACAACCCCTCCCACGAATCCACCCAGGCTTACGTCAGCGGTCGTTTCGGCTAAATGCCCATAAATCAAGGGGCGATGTTCGTCACACCGCCCCTCAATCAGTTGCCAGAATCGTTTAATTGACTGTAATTATCTCTTCTGGGCTTTCATTGGCTAACCGGTCCACCGCCCGCAAGGCATAGTTACCCGAGGGCACCTGCACGGAAGTGGTATCGCGATTTAAGATTTTCATCAGTTCCCAGCCATTGCCCTTTTGGCGGTACAGGGTCCAGGAACGAACATCACCAGAAACATCCGCCTCCCAGGTAATCTTGCCATAGTCGCTTCCTAGGACGATCGGCGGTAGGGGTGGCTCATTGTCAATCCAAGGCATCTGCGGACCAAGCGCCGGTTGATTGTAAATCGCGGCTTTAAACCGGTCATTCACTCCCTTGGTATTTTGCTTAAATATCTTCATACTGAAGAAAATATTCCCCAGGGAGAGCCGATCGGCCTCTTGGCGAGAAATCTGCACCTGCCTTTCCATCTCAGAAACCGGCCAATCAGCGCCATTAAGCTGACTCAAATAATTCCCGGCGTAAATATGCCGCCCCATCGGATTATTCTCTACCCACCACCGCAACAGTACCGGATAACTTTGGGCTGGGGGGTCAATCCGCCAATAAAGCTGCGGCGCCATATAATCAACCCAACCCTCCTCTAGCCACAATTTGGCATCCGCATACAGTTCGGCGTATTGGTCAAATCCTTTAATTCCTGGCACCTTTTCCGGACGGTAAATCCCAAACGGACTGATCCCAAATTTCACATCTGGTTTCTCCGCTTTGATTCCATCAGCCAACCGCTTGATTAGCTCATTGACATTTTGTCGGCGCCAGTCACCTAAAGACAGAGTGCCACCAGACTCGCGGTAAGCCCCATAAGTCCGAGAATCGGGAAAATTAATCCCCGGTTTGGGATAGGGATAAAAATAATCGTCGATATGAATCGCATCTAAATCATAGCGGCGCACCACATCCATAATCACACTGTAGATATGGTCTTGCACCGGTTTCGCTCCCGGATCCATCCACAGCAAATCCCCGTACTGATAGGCGTACTGCGGGAATTTGTTCGCCATGTGGTTCGGAGCGAGGGTATATTTTTGATTCGTCTTCGCTCGGTAGGGGTTTAACCAAGCGTGCAGCTCGATATTGCGTTTATGACTCTCCTCGATCGCAAATTGCAACGGGTCATAAAATGGCACAGGAGCCTTACCCTGAGTTCCCGTCAGCCAATAGCTCCACGGCTCCAAATCTGAAGCGTAGAAAGCATCACCAGCCGGTCTCACCTGCAAAACCAAAGCATTCATCTTCAGCTCTTGCATCCGGTCCAGGATACCCAGCAATTCCGCCTGTTGCTGCTCCACCGATAAATTAGGATCCGATGGCCAATCAATATTAGCCACTGATGCAGCCCACACCCCTCGGAATTCCCGCCGCGAAACCGGAGCCACCGTAGGAATCTCCTGGGGAGCCGCTTGGGATACCTGTGCTGCTGTCATCCCGGAAGTATTAGCCACGGCGTTAGTTGCTACTGATACGGTATCCCTCGGCGATGGAATTTGCGGTGGTAGTGCATATACTTGGGTGGCACTCAGTCCTAATAGCAGGCAGAAACTCCAGACAGCGAACTGGCGACCAGCGCGGCTTTGGGAAAACTGCATCAGGTTTTTACCAACTTTAGCCACAGTACCCAAAAAACCCCTCCCCGAAGGCAGGACGGTGCGGAACTGGCTGGCGATGTGGAACGATCGGCGCTTCAAATTCATGTGATTTCCCTTTTTGGATTCCTCACAATGAGTCAATAATTTTTGTAATTTAACTTAAATTAACTTAACGCAGATGCAGACCGTAGCGATCCCTTGGGGGAAAAATCACCCCAATTGCCCAATTGGGCGATGCTGACCCCACGCTGGCTTCGGGTGTTCCAGTCAGGACTACGCATAAGCATCTTTGATTAGTTAGATAATTTGGGCTAATCAATTATGCCACACAGTGGGCAATGGCGCCACGGCGCAAAGCATTCAAGCCACTTTTGGGCTCCGTCTCTCCTCACACCAACACCAAAATCTGATCCATACGGAGCTTACAACGAAATACGACCCCAGCCAGTGGTCATCCAGAAAGTTTGGTAAATCTCGGTTCTTAGTAGGGCTGTAGGGGTGATTCGCGAATCACCCCTACGACAAACCTAAGAACTAAAGAAGGGTTTGATGGCAAAATCCCCCAGGGTGATGGTGAAATTATCTTGTTTACTGGTAGCAGCATAGGTGATGACCACTTCGCAAGCCACAGCGACAGTCAGTATCACCAAATTTCTGGCTAACGGATAATCGCAAATATCATCATTGATGGGGGAGGGGACGCGATAATGTTCATTCCAAATGATTTCGGCGTAGTCGCTCGCCATCCCGACGTGTAAACAGGGTATTTTACTGTTGGTACAGCTATCTTTGACCGCTTGGCGGCTGATGCTATTGTCGAATGTATCGATAACTAAGCTGCTGTTTTCTAGAAGTTTGTTGGCGTTTTCTGGGGTGAGTGTGGTAGTTTGAGATTCGACTTTAATACCCAAGGCGCGATAAAGGCTGTTGGTGAGAATTTTGGCTTTAAAGGAGCCGATATCGGTGCGGTAATAGGGTTGGGTGGAAAGGTTGCGCTCTTCTATGCGGTCTTGATCTATTACTTTGAGCTTACCAAACCCCATCCGCGCCAAATTTTCGGTGATATTTGCCCCCAGCGCCCCCGCCCCACACACCGTCACCGGCAAATTTTTGATTTTCGTCATTACTGCCGGTGTTCTATACAGTTGTTCGTGCCAAAATATAGACATTGGTTATTTGTCCTTTGTCATTTGTCCTTTTTCATTTGTCTTTTGTCCTTTCTCATTTGTTATTTGTCATTTGTCTTTTGTCCTTTGAAATGTTCCTAGTTATCAATTATCAATTGTCAATTATCAATTATCAATTGTCAATTAGCGGTCTTCTACGACGCCGACTAGGGATTGTAAATCGAAGTGGCGATCGAGCCCGCTTAAACAAATTCCCGAACTAATTACGGTTAAGTCACTTTTGGCGATCGCCGAACTATGTCGCTCCCCATTCGCTGTAGTCCATTCCACCAACCAATAATCCCCAGATTTATCCTGAAAATCCACCAATTCTCCACCCCCCTGGCGCAAAGCCTTGCGCAACCGCTTTTCATCATGCTGCTGCTGCGCTTTTTTGGTAAAACCTTCTGTGTGCTGCGCCACCAACTGATAAACCACCCGCATTTCTGGCGTCATCCCCTTAAACTTCAGCTCATCTGGCGGCGTCAGCTTTTTAAACAGCCGTTTCATTTCCTCCGTCGCCATTGGGTCCGCTTTCCGATCGAGAGTCTCAAACCACCAACTTTTGCCATCCGATCGCGCCACCACCGGTTCAAACTTCCCCCCATCCGTCACCAAATGCACCGCCACCGGTTTCGCCACCCCCACACGTTGGCGAGCATCCGATTCATTCATCGGATAAGCCAGCCATGTTTTCCCCTTCAACTTATCAGCCAACCACAAACGCACCGCCGGAAACTGCCCCAAATATTCCTCTATTTCCGGCAAATCAGCCTCCTCCACCACCGCCGCCTTCTTCTCATCTACCGGCTGAAAAATTCCCCAGCCTTCAAAATTCGCCGGTTTTGGCACAAAAGTATAAACCATTCCCGCCACCCGCGTTCTCACCCGTCCCCCACTCACACAAGGCGCAATAAACCGAGTTTCCGTCAATTGCGCTTCCTGAGCCGCAATCTGATTTAAAAGCTGACGAATATCAGTCATATATCTAACCTAAAAAAACTAAATATATTCAATATAGACAGCGAGCGATTTGCCAACTTCCCTCACCCCAAACCCCACTCCCAGAAAGGGAGAGGGGCTTTTGATGACGAAAATATTTTTTAAAAAAGTGCTGTTTCACATAAGCAAATTATTAAATATTGGCAATTAATCTGCTGACATCCTCGGCAAAATAATCAGCCAAACTAGCCAAAAGCGGGTCAATAGTTTTTTTCTGGAGAGCGTGAGGGGGATTCCATACCTGCCAAACAAAGCTGCTATGTTCACTGACCATAACGCTCACATCTTCCTGGAGCCAGCCCAGAAAAATTACCACAGTTTTTTCCACCTTTTCGCTCCGCACTTTTCGGGAAGGGGTGTGATAAGTATCCGTAAACCGAAAATTGGGATCTAGGTGCAAGGCGCTGGCGGGAATTCCAGTTTCCTCATACAGTTCTCGCAAAGCACATTCCCACTCATTCTCCCCCGCCTCCATATGACCTTTTGGCAAATCATAGCGATGGGGATGGCACATCAGCAGGAAACTCATTTGCGGCTTCTGGCGCATAACCAAAACGCCACAGGACTTGACTTTGTGCATATTCTATCACTTGTCCCTTGTCACTTGTCCTTTGTCATTTGCCATGTGTCATTTGTCCTTTGACCAAATCACATTTGCTGCAAATACTGGGGAGGCACCATCTCCACCAGCCATACCCCATTATCAGAAAGGTAAAATCGATGACCATCCCGGTGCATTTGCCCAGCCATAACCGCAAAAACCACGGGGCGTCCGTGTCTTTGTCCCACCAGGCGGGCTGTTTCCGCATCTGCAGACAAATGCACGTGATGGCGGGACATCTTCAATAACCCCTCAGTCAAGATAGACTCTACGGCCCGGTGTCCGGTGCCATGATAAAGTATATCTGGCGGCAAAGTCGGTGACAGTTGCAGGTCAACTTCAATGCTGTGGCCTTGATTGGCGCGAATCAGGGTGCCAGTGGAGTCAAAAGAAAAGCGTTGTTTGTCGTTTTGGGCGACCACTTCTTTTAACTCCCAAGATTGGATGGCAAACCCGTGTTTTGCACAAGCTGAGAGCAGTTCTGTCACCGACACCCAACCGCCGGAACCTAGTGTGATGTCTATGGCTTCAGGATGGTGGCGCAGGTGATAACTCAGGTATTTGCTGATTTTCACCAGACGAGAATTCTGCATCAGACAAATACATGGGTAAATTCACAAGTTAAATCTACTCGCCCTTTGCGCAACAAGGCGGGATCCAGCCGCTCGGTGGTGTTGCAAGTCATCAAAACTACTAACCGCTGATTTTGCTGAATACCTTTTTCCTCAATGACGCTCCGATAGAGGGTCCCGTCTAGTAGGCTGAGAACTCGTTCGGTTTTATTTGTCATCTGGCCAATCTCGCTCGCCCGGTCCCTGGCGAGGTTATCGGCTTCGTTGATAATAATCGCGATGCGTTCCAAATAGTCGGGAGGGATGAAGTATTCTACCGCTTCGTGGTCAAGAATGAAGATGACGTAACCGAGGGGGGCGAGAATTTCTTTGGCGACAGCTTGAGTCCAGGCGGTTTTGCCAGTTCCTGGTTCTCCCTGTACTAAGATAGCCGTTTGCTCTCGGTCTAAGATGTTTTGTTGCACCGCATCGGTAAAATCTTGGATGTCTTTGGGAAAAGTGGAAATGGGATACTGGCTTTGAATTTTACCCACCCGGTTTTGATAGCCGCTGAGCATAACGGCGAGGTTGTAGGTGGCTTTATTGACTAGGGGCGCCAGGTTTTGGGACATTAGGGTATAGATTTTTTGGTTTAAACCGGCGTTTTTGATTTCTAGCCATAAATCGTGTTGTTTCCAGTATCCGAGGACGGTGCCCATGATTTCTAGGCTGTCCCATTTGCTAAACCGCTCTACGGGGTAGTAAAAATGCCGGTCTTCATAGTATTGGATGATGCTATCGGGTTTTGGTAAGAGTTCTAAAACTTTGAAAACGCTGATTTCCCGCAGTTTTCTGAGTACCGAGTCGATGGGAATCATGTCTCGGTTGATTAACTGGTTAACGGGAGTTTCGGCGCTTAAAACTGCTTGATATTTTTGGTTTGGGGCTGGGGGTTCGGGTGTGATGTAATGGAGAAATTCATCGACGTTATAGCGGATATCTTCTGAAAAGACGTTTAATATGTTGGCCCACCAGGCATATTCTTTGCGTCCGAGGGTATCGGCAAATCTGCTGACTAAGTTGAGACTATTCTGGGTGAGTTTCCAGGGGTCGTTGACTATGAGCTGCCACATAAATTCGGGGTCTATCTGGCGATATAATGGTCGCCACCCGTTTTTGAGTAGGTCATAGTCTTGGGGCTTTTTGCGCATGGGACTGTCGTCGTACCCATAGTAGCTCATAGCGATATTCCCGGATTTCGTTTGCCGCTTTGATTTTATCTCAGCGCCATGCTTTTAGCCCGATCGCTCCTGCATGGACCGCCGTTAGATGATTTTGATTGGATGGGAGGGCCAGCGTGCAAGTTGGCCGAGCAAAAAAGCGTTCTTCACCATCAGGGAACTCCGCCGGTGAGTTACTACACACTCTTTAAAGGATGGCTACCTCTAGGCCCACCTCCCGGGTTCTCAGCGCCGAGATTGCTTCTCGCCTCCCGCCTCCGTGGAGGCGAAAGTACATTTCCTCTCGTACTGTGTATGTATGCTCTGGTCGATCGGGGCACGCCAGCACCTCTTGTAGCATATTGTAATACATACTTCGGGCAACAGCAACATTTACCCCAAATTAATTTGCCAATTTTTTCACTTCAAATAGCAGTAATGTTATATCTGGTAGAAACGGCCTATTGTCGGTTGATGAGGTATCTGCACCATCCCTCGCCGGTGGTTACGGGTGAAGCGATACTTCACGAACTGGCAAAACTCTGTATCAGCAAGGGAGGGGCTCCCACGAGAGAGCCCCTCCCAGATTTTCTTGTCCAGCCGGAAAACCCCCAGTAAAATTATCGTGCCCAGTCGGTTCCCTTCCAGATGTAAAAAAACAACACGCTCGATATCAAAGCTCCCAGGTTCCATTTGGCCGAATTTTTCAGCAACACCAGCCGCTGGCTGTTGCGAGTTGCTTCGGTTTGTCTTGGCAACTGGTCTCTGGCAATGCCAATGCGGGAGAGAATTTCCGTTTTCAGCTCCTCTGGCTTATTCACATCCACCGGCAAACCCATCCGGTTGAGTTCTTGCGCCATATTTCTCAAATCCGCAGTAGTTCCCGCACTCACTTGCTCCTCTACCTGTTTCAGTTCCTGGAGGCGGCCCTCCGCTTGAGCGGTGATTTGCTGATTGTTTTGGGTATTGATCCGCAAGGTGTTCACAGCTCCCAAAGGCACCATCACCAGAAATGCCACTGCCAGCAAGAGTGACACCCAAGATAACAACTTAACTAGATTGTCTTCCAATCTAGAGCGGTCATAGCTATCGCCAAAAAAAACCAACGCCAGTCCCATCAGAGGCACTGGCAACCGCTCGACTATTTGTCCCATCGTTTGCAGTTGCCATACAGCATTAGTAAGCTGGGGTGGGTACAAAAGCAGCAGCACATCAATGATTGCAAATGCTAATAAACCGTAGCCGATCCAGCGCAGCCGGTATATAGACAGCCCTTGTTCTCGCGATCCACTCATAATCTTGGCACCCGTTTGTGCTTTAGTTGTAATATTTGCTCAAGGTTTGGGAAATTGTGGTTGCCACCAGCGATACCAGGAAACCCAAGCGGTTTCCAGGATGGGGTAAACATCCTCTGGCGATTTATTTGCCTCTACAGGTAAAGAAATAACAGTCCACAGACACCGCCAGTCCCGCAGTTCTCCTTGACCCAGCAACCAGGGGAGAAGACGGCTAATACTTAGGTCGTGTGTATTCCGATTTTTCCTAAAGGTTTCGGAAGTTACGGTACTACCGCCGCCAGGGTTAATGCAAGCACTTAAATAGGTGCGGTCTGGGGTCTCCCAAATGCCGTATTCCCCAACCTCTTCCTGGTTGCGTATTTTGAGTTTACCAGGCGCAGGCTCGATGCGTTTATGTTTTTGCATCAGCATCTTGACGTTGCCGTGTTTGGTGAGCAGATAGCGCATTTCTACATCCAAATTGATGTTGTTTTGGCTATAGAGGTATCTCCTGCCCGCCAAGATATCGGCATCGTCGGCTGGGGGGAGGGGTTGGCTTTCTGTCTGCTGCCACTCGTTGAGAGGGACTTGGTTGGGAAATTCATAGGCGGTGAGTTTGGGGGCGCCGCTTCCGGGCAATAAGATGATTTTCCCTAACACCAAGACCAAACTACCGCAGGTAACTGCTAGGATGCTAATTCTAATCGTTTGCCAGCGACTTAAGGTTACGCTCACTCTTCCCCCTGCTTTTGTTTTGGTTTGTCTTCTTCTCGTAAAACCAGAAGCCAGCAGAAAAATCCGAAGATGGCTACGGCAATCATGGAAAATATGAGGGAGCCATCACCTTTGTGCCAGTATTGAAATGCTTGGTCGGTGGAATATGCGACCAAATACGCCATGAGAGCAACTCGGATGGCATTGACGACAAATCCCACGGTGACTGCGAGAATTGGCAAGTAGATTTTTTGCTTTTTGGTGGTGGGAAACATGAAGAGAAACAGAACTGATAGCCCCAATAGCTGGGTCATGGAGCTATAGCCGGAGCAGCCAAAGTAAACATCGACTACGCCAGTGGGGAGAATGATGTAACTGCCATTATTTTTGACGGGAAAGTTTAAATACCACAGGATAAATGTGGCAAATTTGGCGGTGATGGGAGAAACATCAAAAAATTTGAGGAGCAGTCCGGGGGAGATGATGGGAAAAATTAAGAGGGTTAATTCTTGCCAGTATTGTTTCCAGACTTGCCACCCGGATGCGATGAGAGCTAAACCGATACCGGAGATGAAGGGGGATAGTCGCAGGAATACGTCATAACCGGAGATGGCGCTGCTTTTGAGGAGGACGATCGCCACAATTGCCAGCCCAAATATGGTGGCCAGAAAGCTGCTTTCTAGTTTCAGCTTGTCCCGTTTTTCCCAGATTAAAAAGCCTGCGGCTCCCAAAAACATGAAATTATTGCCGAGAACTTCGACATTATCCCCTCTCCAGGTCAAAGTCAGGTTAACGGCGATTAAACCAGCACCTATCCCCGCCAGCCAGTATTGGGGCTCGGTGTATTCTTGTGGTAGTTGATTTACTTTTTGTTGCAACCAGTTCACTGTTTCCAGGGCAAAAATGCTAATTTTTTGCTTATTTAAATGCCTTTGTTAGTGAAGGATATTGGGTGTTATAGGATGAGGCGGCTAATTTTATTTGTGCTTGATTTTTGCCATAGCTGATGGCCTACCTAACTCCCAAACAAACCTCCCTAGGCAGATCCAATCATATCATATGCCATCCCGTGAGCCCAGTTTTGGCAGGGACAGTGCAAACCCAGGGATAAAAAATAAGGCGATGTCCTGGGGGGACGATCGCCCTTCGAGCGTTGCTGTCCTAATTGTGTCCCTACTTGAGGGCTGGTGGCCCTTTGTCCTGCTGGAGTTCGGCTCTCTCGGTCAAAGGAGCAGTTCACCAGCATGGCTTACTGCTCTGTTGTGACATTAGTTAACATGGAGTGGGACAGGAGCGATCGGAGCTTAGGCAACGTTGTTGTTACGACGCTTGCGGGCGATCGCCATCCCGGCGGCACCCAGAAGCATACCACCCATAGTCAGAGGCTCGGGCACCGCTGCGGTAAAAGTGAAGTCGTTGTAGTCCTTATCCGCCTTGTTACCGCCATCATCAAAGGAAATCGCTGCACCCTTGGTCAAGTCGTTGAACTCAGCCGGGTTAACATCTTGATTGCTGGCATAGTCGTTGAAGAAGCCGCCATCCCCAGTGACGCCATCAGTCCCACTAGAGCTGAACACAGCACCTTGGCCAAAAGCACCATTCAAAGAAGTAGTAGAGAATACGGTCCCTACCAGCTCCATCGGCTTATTGCCAATTTTCTTGAAGCTAGTCAGACCCAAGCTGTAAACTTTATTCGCCAAGAAGGTGAATTCCACCACAGCGCTGCCAGTAGCCGAGGTGAGAGTGTTGCCGAAAGTCCCCATCCAGCCATTAGCATTGCCACTGTCAGACTTCTTGGTTTCCCAGAACAGGTCATGAACTTTAGCTGGGGTGCCACCATTCACTTCATAAATCCCCAAGCTGGAGATGAAAGAGCCGTGGCTCTTGCCCATCGTGAAGGTCACTTTGGTATTTTTCGTGAAGCTGATGCCACTGCTGTTAAAGCTGTAGGCTTGGGCGGCGCCGGTAAATCCGAATACTGCTGTAGTCGCTACGGCGGCTGCGGTTAGAGTTGCGAGTTTTTGGGTTTTCATGGTAGGCCCCTATGTTGCTTCCTATCGCTGTTGGTACTATCTTAACCACATAACCAGAGTAATGGTATTGCTCTGGGACGGTCTTCATCGAATCTTTACATTACCGAAGACTCTGCTAAGCTGGCTTAAAGCCACTGTGCTAAGCTGCCTTCAACCTCTACTATTATTAAACCTCCCGGCTAGCCTCGTTGTTGTGACTTGGCAAAAGTTGGATTGTGATTTCTCTCACATTCAGCCGTGATACCTGCCATTTTGGCAGTGTTCATACATTTAAACCGGGCAAAATGGCACAGAAAAATATCTTTTGGGGGCTGCATAAACCAGCAATTAACCAGCCCAAAGATGCTGAGCAAAGCGCACCGACAAACTTACCAGTATAATCGCAAACAATCCCATTGCCGGATAACCCCAACGGGGAGCCCTCGAGATGGCAACCCCCAAAGCCATAGTTATCGGTAAAATCCCGTAAGCAATTCTCCCTAGAGAAATCGTACTCCCAGAAGCCAAAATCAACCCCAAACCGCCAAAACCATAAACCACCACCACGAAACTTAATTCCCGACGCCACCGCCACAGCAAATAAGCACTGCCAAAAATCGCCACCCCATTCACCAGCGGATCCCCCGCCAGCAGCCACAGCAGCACCACCAACACACAAACCCCGCTGCCATACCACACCTCACCCAAGCGGGAGCGAAACCGCCACAACAGCCCACCCAAAATCCCAATTACCACCATCAACACCGGATGCCAAGGGTCTTTCAGCATCCCCGCACGCACATTTCCCTGACCCAAAAACACCTGCAAGATAATTTTCCCCCACCCCCGCCAATCAAACCCCGAAGCCGGACGCCAGAACCGTTGCGCCGCCACAAAAGCCAGAGGATTCCCAAAATCCAGCCAGCAGTAGAGAGAAAACAGCAATAACCCCCAACCCGCCGCCACACTAGCAACCCAAGCCACCACCGGACGCCGCTCCCGAAATGCGGTGATGACAAATGCCCCCACCAACGCCACCCCTGTGGGCCTGGTCGCGGTCGCTAACCCCCCCCATAACACCACTTGGCCGTATTCTCGGCGTTCAAAAGCCCGTAAAGCTGCCCCACTCAACCACAAAAACAGCCCCTCACTATAAATGACCGTGCCAAACAGGGAAAACGGACACCAAGCCAGAGCCGCCGTTGCCCATCTCGCAGCACCAGGACCGTGGCGGTTCGCCACCAACTGGTAAACCACCACCAAAGCACCAAAAAACGCCAAATTATTGACAATTACCCCCGCCCAGAGGACCGGCACACCCACAACCATCAACCCCCGCATCGCCAGGGGAAACAGAGGGAAAAAAGCCACCAGTCCTTCCCCCCCATCTGCGGTGGCGTAACCCAAACTAGCGATTTTCTCGTAGTAAACGCTATCCCAAGCAGAAAAAACTGATAAATCTGCTGTGGCGGCGATACCTCCTGGGGGGGCACTCAGTAAAGGCGCCACCCCCAACATCGCCACCAACACCAGAAAACGGCTTGCCAACCACATCACGGCGGCAAACCCTATTCCCTCTGGCTTCCGAGCCTCAACGCTCACTACCACCTCAACCCAAAGACTCGCGGAAAAGTGCGAGAGTGCGACTTTCTGCCAACTCCGCCGCCGCTGCTACGTAAGCCTTTCCTCCCACCCGGCCAAAAGCGTGGTCAACGCCGGGGTAGGAATAAACCGTTACCAAAGGATTGTCCTTCACACCGGCTTGAATTTGCCCTTGGACTTCTGGCGGCACAAACTGGTCCTGTTCCGCCAAATGGAGGATGAGGGGTTTTTGGATATTTCCGCTCTCGTGGAGGTTATTTTCAATCCCGACACCGTAGTAGCTCACATTGCACTCAGCATCAGAACGAGTCGCCATCAAATATGCCAGTTTTCCCCCTAAGCAAAAACCCACCGTCCCAGCTTTACCGGTGCATTCTGGCAAATTTCGCAGATACTTGAGGGTGTCGCGCAGGTCTTCTACGCCTTTATCTTCATCAAAATTCTGATATAGTGCCAATGCCTGTGGCCAGTCGGCGGCGACTTCGCTGCTCAGTTCTATCCCTGGTTCTTGCCGCCAGAACAGGTCCGGGACAACGGCGACGTAACCCGCCGCTGCATAAGCATCGGCAATATTGCGCATCACACTGTTAATGCCAAAAATTTCCTGAATCACCACCAAACCGGGCCCGCTACCGGCTGCTGGTGTGGCAACATAGGCATGGAAGCTGCCACCGGTGTTAGACTCAATCTCTCTTAACTGCACGAGTTTTCGCCTGGATTGTAGATTATCGATTTCTAGATTTTAGATGTGGGCGGGGTAAGGAAGCATGATAGATTTTCGCTTTGGGCTACTAATGCTGCTCTTAACCGGGACTGTTGGATGCAGTGAGCCTGCCACCAAAGTCTCAGAAGCGGATATTTCCTCAAAAGTGGCGGCGGCGTCTCCCCAGAAGCTGCCCACAACAACCCTGACCCCAACTCCTATCCGCATCAATATTAAAGATTTGCCGCCGCCATATGACTCCCAAAGTGCTAGTAAACCGCCCCAAGTGTTGCCAGTGCCGGAAAACCCGGTGCTGCAAGTGCCTCTGGGTTTTACGGTGAATGTGTTTGCCGAAAATTTGGATGGTCCGCGCTGGCTGGCTCTCACTCCTAGTGGAGATGTGCTGGTGACGGAAACGCGGCAAAACCGCATCCGCCTGCTGCGAGACTCTAACGGCGATGGGGTGGCAGATGTCACTCATATTTTTGCTAATGCGGAAAATGGTTTAAACCTGCCTTTTGGGATGGCTTTTGCTGGGGATTATTTTTTCCTGGGGAATACGGGGGAAGTGCGCCGGTTTGCCTATGGTCAAGGTATGGATAAGCTGGTGGGAACGGGGGAAAAAATCTCGGACTTGCCGGGGGAAGGCTACCGGCAACATTGGACGCGCAATGTGGTGGTTGCGCCCGATCGTGCCAAGTTGTATGTTTCTGTGGGTTCCCGATCGAATGTGGATGAGGAAGAGTTGCCTCGGGCTTCGGTGCAGGTGATGAATTTGGATGGCTCCAACCGAGAAACTTTTGCTTTCGGGTTGCGCAACCCAGTGGGGATGGATTTTCACCCCACCACCGGGGAGCTTTATGTGACGGTGAATGAGCGGGATGGACTGGGTGATGATTTGGTGCCTGACTATCTAACCCGGGTGCAGTCTGGGGAGTTTTATGGTTGGCCGTTTGCTTATCTGGCACCAAATTTACTTGACCCGCGTCACCAGGTTTCTGGCAATAGCTCTGCTGCTGAGTTGGTGGCTCGCACTCGCACTCCTGATGTTTTGTTTCAGGCTCATTCTGCTGCTTTGGGTCTGCAGTTTTATGATGGCACTACTTTCCCGGCGAAATACCGTAATGGTGCTTTTGTGGCGTTTCGCGGTAGCTGGAACCGCAACAGCGGCACGGGTTATAAAATTGTGTTCGTTCCCTTTGACGCATCTGGTGCGCCCCAAGGTTATTATGAAGACTTTCTCGCTGGCTTCTTGGTTGACCCCACCAAACCGGCTACCTGGGGGCGTCCTGTGGGTTTGCTGGTGTTACCAGATGGTAGCTTGTTGTTTACTGATGAGGGGAATAACCGCATTTATCGCATCCAATATGAAGGTGATTGATGGGGTTATCATATGCAGGTTATAGTTTTTGTGATTTTTCTATCTGAGATTGGCTAAGTTTTGGTAGAAAGAGTTTTTGGATTTTTTAGAATAAGATATCTACAGGTGGTTAAATTTCTGAAAATATTTAATTTTTACCGCCAATGGAATAAGTTTAAAATCAAACAATTGGGATTGATTGGCTTATTCTTTATGGCAATTTTGGGGATGGTTTGGCTTTGGCCTGTGGGGGCGATTTCCCAAACTTCTTATGAACCGGCACACTTAACCCAGTTGCTCTCTACTAATAGTTGTAGTTTGTGCAATTTGGTAGGTGCTAATTTACGGAGTGCGCTGCTGATGGGAGCTGACCTGAAAAGTGCTAAGCTGGTGAATGCTAATCTGGAGGGAGCTGTATTGCGGGCGGCTAATCTGAGTGGGGCACAACTGATGGGAGCTAATCTCTCTACTGCTGACCTCCGAGGTGCTGAGCTTTCTGGCTGCAATTTCAATGGGGCTGACTTGACGCGATCGGAACTGGTGGGGGCGAATGTATTCTTGATTGATTTGGGTAATGCGAACCTGCAAGAAGCGAATTTGAGCGGGATCGATATGAGTCAGGTGTATCTGGAGGGGGCGAATTTGGGCAGTGCCAACCTGCGGGGAACTAATTTGACTCTGGCGCAACTGGTGGGGGCCAACCTACGCGGCGCCAACCTCAACGGGGCCAACCTCACCAGTGCCAATATGAAAATGGCAAATCTGAATAATGCGGACCTGCGTGGTGCCGATCTAACCAGTGTCACCCTCGGCGGTGCGGACCTACGCGGCGCCAATTTAGCAGGGGCGAATTTGGAAAAGGCGAATTTGGAAAATGCCGACCTTACTGGTGCGGATCTTAGAGGTGTCAACCTGGGTATTGCTATCCTCTCTGGCGCTAAGTTGGTTAATGCTAATCTCACTGGTGCCAACCTGAGCGATGCCAGAATCATCAATGTGGATTTTTGTAATGCTACGATGCCGGATGGTAAAAAAGGTCGTTGTTCTTAGGGATTGCTGGCAGTAATCTAGTAGGAGGGCACTGTTTGTGAATATTTGCCCTTGGGGCGAAATTTTTTTCGCCCCAAAAAGGAACTCTAGTCACCCCGAATGTAAGAGCCCAGAAACTCCAGTTGATTTATCATATCCTCGGCTGATTTGACAGCCATCAATCGGAGAATACCGCGTAACTGACTGCCTACTGAATAGCGCTGTTGCTGTGCCAGAATGATACCAGCGTGACTACGACCTTCGGCCAAAAAGATACTGTGCAAGCGGTTAAAATCTCTCCTATTAAAGCTGTAGATAACTCGCCCTTGCTCGGTTGCCCAGATTAGCTGTTCCTCATCTGGAAAGCTGAGTCTATTACTATCGGCTGTGGTCATCACGTCTAACCCAGCATTTCTCAGCCCTTGTACCAACCCACGCTCAACAGCATCTTCATCCACATACAAGCGAATCTTACTCACGGCTCTTTCCCCCATCCATATTCAGCTTCTAAGCGTTTCCACTCAGCGTCTTCCTCAGCAATTTCTGCATCTATTTGCTCTTTGTTGGCGTAATAGTAGGCTAGCGCCCCATAAATCTGGGCTAAGGTCAAGTGGGGTTTCTGCTCAATGATATCTTCTGGCCTCATCCCGGCGTTAGTATCAATGGCAATATTCATCACAGAAATTCTCGTCCCGGCAATGCGGGGACGCCCGCCACAGGTGCCCGGGGTGCTGACTATCAGTGTCCCAATGTCGGTGATGGTTGGCATATTGACCTCCTGAAACTGCTATCATTTTATCAGATTTGCCCGTTTGTAGTTGGGCTTTAGCCCTCCGTAATTTGGGCTGAAGCCAAGAAGGACACGGCATTGCCGTGTCCATACGAACCTAATTTATATTTGGGGAATTATGGGGGATTAAAAGCAGATTTTGAAAAATGATTGCCCATAAAGTTTAGGAAAAAAGTCGTTTATTGGCCTCCTTACTAAACTGCTTGCATGGCTGGATTGATGCTAAATGGGACAGTGTTGGAAAAACCCGCTGGCAAGGGGTTGACTGCCTCCTTTGACTGGCAAATAGGCAGGATGATGGCGAACTCTGTGCCTTCTCCTGGTGTGGAATGAAGATTGAGCTGGCCGCCATGTTTTTCTACGACGATTTGATGGCTGATGGAGAGTCCGAGACCGGTGCCTTTGCCTACGGGTTTGGTGGTGAATCCCATTTCAAATACGCGCTGTTTTACCGTGTCGGTCATGCCGGGGCCGTTGTCGATAATGCGGATTTCCACGTGATTTGGATCCACCATTCGGGTGCGAATGGAGATGGTGTAGTTGCTTCCTCCTTGGGAGGATGGTCGCTGGCGGGGGTCTAATTCTATGGCGTCAATGGCGTTGGTGAGCAGGTGCATAAATACTTGGTTGAGCTGCCCGGGATAGCATTCGACTTGGGGCAGTTCGCCGTAGTCTTTGATGAGTTGGATGCTCGATCGTCCAGCTTTGGCGGTGAGCCGGTTTTGCACAATTAGCAGGGTGCTATCAATCCCAGAGTGCAGGTCCACGGGCTTTTTCTGGGCTTCGTCGAGGCGGGAGAAGTTGCGCAAGCTGAGGACGACTTCGCGAATCCGATCGGCTCCCGATTGCATAGAGGATAAGAGTCTGGGGAAGTCTTTGCGCAGAAAATCGAGACCGATGCTTTCGGTTTTGGCTTCGATTTCCGGTGTGAGGGGATATTGTCGGGTGTAAATGTCCACCAATTCCAGGAGGTCGCTAGCGTATTGGCGAGCATAGGCGATGTTGCCAAAGATAAAACTGACTGGGTTATTGATTTCATGGGCGATACCAGCCACAAGCTGCCCGAGGCTGGACATTTTTTCGGTTTGGATGAGTTGGGTTTGGGTGCGTTGTAGTTCTTGTAATGCCCGATCGAGCTTCTGCGCTTGGTGACGGGAGTGTTCTTCCGACTGGCGCAGGGCCGCTTCCATTTGGCGCCGATCGCTGATATCCAAACCCACAAACACCGCTCGCCGGTTTTCGTGATACTTTTGCGACACAATCAAATAATGCTTACTTTCCCCCTCAATATTCACGCTGACTTCTTGAGAGGCGGTTGTTTCCAGATCCGCGAAGAATTGGCGCACCATGTCGCCAAATTTAGGGCTATTTTCCAAAAATCCCACTTCTTTACCCGCAAACTCCGCTGGCGGCATATTAAAAGCCGCCGCTAGATGTCGGTTCACCCCTATATATCGCAAGTCGGAATCAATCCAAGAAACCAAACCGGGAACCGCATCTAAAACCGCATGTAGTTGCTCATTAGCATGCTGCAGGGCGGCAGCCGCCAGATGGTGGTCTGTGACATCGCGGACAAAGGCGCAGAGATACTCCCCACCTTTAAAAGCCAAATAATTTACCCGCACTTCCACCGGGAAGAAGCGCCCTTCTTTAGTGCGATATTCAGATTCCAAGGACAAACTACCGTTTTCCTTGCTGCTTTGCCAGGTAGTTGCCCAGGAGGAGTCTGATAAGTTGGGGTCTATATCAAAAGCATTCAGGTTCCGAAGTTCCCCAGAGCTATAGCCGAGTAATTCTGATGCTGCCTCGTTAGCGTAGCTAATCTTGCCGTCGGGTTTCATCCAGAAAATCGCATCGGCGGCTTTGTCCATTGCAAACTGGGTTAACTGCAGTGCTTCGGCGAGCTGTTTGGGGGCCACGGCTTCATAGCACAATAGTAGCCCGCCGATGTGGCCGCTGCTATCCCGCCACGGCTGTATTTGCCACCTCACCCAATCTACTGTGCCATCTGACTGGAGCCAGCTATCTTGCAGGCACTCTCCCTGTCCCCCTTCTAAACATCGCTGGCAGATTTCCTGTAAGTAAGGAGGAAGTTGGAGTAGCATCGTCTGTGCTTCGGGAAACTCCCCCCCGCTCCAGTGTTCGCCAAACCGGTAGCAGAGGGTTTGCCAGGGTTGGGAAACTGCCAGATATTGCATCTGGCGATCGACCATCGCCACTGCGGCGGGCAGACACTCCACTAACTGGCGAAATCGAGTTTCACAATCTGTCATCGATTGTGGCGCCGAAACACATCCTATATTTCTTACCTGCAATTCTTCTGAGGGCAGAGTTTCCTGGATTGGCATCTTGGGCACGGTTGGCAACCTCATAAATATATGTAGATGATTTCGATCGGGATTGCTGGCTCTCCAGTGAATTGAGGATGTCTCATCCGAGAGGGTAGAGCCCGGTTATTGCACCGGCATTACCGGCTGTTGCTCCATGTGATGCTAACCCTGAAACCTTTTTGGTGCTTGACTTGCGTGCCTTGCATTGGCCTCACTTGTCTGGGAAATCGGGATGCTTGGTTTCGTCCACACGCTTTCAAAGCCCTAATCCCTTCTTTTTTTCTGACTTATCCTTTCTATTTTAACTTTTTTTATAAAAAATGCAACGATTTGGCAATTTTTTTAAAAAAATGTAAAGAAAATTTATCATATCTTTACATACTGGGTCAAAATCTCTCCGGGAGGAGCCTGGTTGGGTGGATGGGAATGTGAGGAGGAAGCGTGGGGAAGGTCGAATGGGGCGCGATCGCGCCCCCATGTAAGGCTCTATGATGGTTGAGGACTACCAACGCTTTTATTTGTTATCTACTTGAGCCGATGAGTTTTTGTTTCTCTGCCAAAGATAACAAAGCCGTCAAATGTTTGCTCATCATTTATAGACTCAAGTAAAACTCAAGAATAACCTTTACCTTCAAATAAATCATCGCCAATGACTGCGCAGACTTCTGTTAATCCCAGGCTTTCTAGGTGGGATATCCATTCTGAGGGGGTATCTTCTATTTCCAACGCCCCCAATACCCGCGCCACATCAGCTACCCAAGGTAGGGTATAGATTTTATATCCCTGCCAATCGGCTTCTAAACATAACCAGTCAGGGACGCGGCTGGGGTCAAACTTAATGGATAGTTCATAATTAGCGCGAAAACAGTATATTTTCCCGGTTGGCATGGTTAAACTTGGTCTTGCTGCTATGTCTGGCTTATTATGACTTAGTTTACCTCCGGTTTTGTCAGAACATCTTGACTGATGGCCAAAGCCGTGAAATGGGGTAGAATAGGAATAGATGTGGCCCAAAGGAGATGTATATGTTAGGAGCGATCGCGGGTGATATCATCGGGTCTTTATATGAAGCACGTTGGAGCAATCATAAAAGTAAAGATTTTCCCCTGTTCCAGCGCCGCTCTCACTTCACAGACGATACGGTGTTAACTGTAGCTATTGCTGATGCCATCCTCACCAATAGCCGCTACACGGAAAAACTCAAACAATATTTCCGCCGCTATCCCACCGCTGGTTATGGCAAAAACTTTACCCTATGGGGGCTATCTCCCAGCACCGAGCCTTATAATAGCTGGGGCAACGGTTCCGCCATGCGCGTTAGTCCCGTGGGATTTGCTTTTAATGACTTAGAAACTGTGTTATCAGAAGCGAAAAAGAGCGCTGAAGCCACCCACAACCACCCGGAAGGCATCAAAGGCGCCCAAGCCACAGCGGCGGCAATTTTCTTAGCCCGGACTGGCAACAGTAAACCAGATATCAAATCTTATATAGAATCTCAGTTTGCCTATGACTTGAGTCGCACCATCGACGAAATTAGACCCAAATACTCGTTTGATGTTTCTTGTCAAGGTTCCGTACCCCAGGCGATAATTGCCTTTTTGGAATCCACGGATTTTGAAGATGCTATCCGCAATGCCATATCGATTGGGGGGGATAGTGATACGATTGGTTGTATTGCTGGGGGTATGGCCGAGGCTTTTTATGGTGGTGTTCCTGAACCAATTGCCCAGGAGGTATGGCAGCGTTTAGATGAGAGTCTGCGTGGGGTAACAGTGTCATTTAGGACTCATTATGCCATAGCTTAGGCAGTAGGGGGGCAATGCCCCCGTCTGTCAACTTGAAGATTAAACAGCGATCGGCTGGCATTGCCCCCCCCTACATTTACTTCCCCAGCACGGGGAGGGGCTTTAGGGCTGGGTTAGTATGTCGATCGCTGCCCTTGAATATTAATTTTTATTAAAAAATATTAAGAAATTTGCCCATCTCCGGTGATGAAGTTACAAAAAATTCATAATTAACTCGGAATGCTTTAATATTTTCACAGTGACTGCTCGGCTGACGCGACACCTGAAGGTGTTCGGGGCTAAGGGGCGTTGCCGTTGGCGGTGGCTGTCCGCCCCTGCGGGTGGGACTTGATGAAAAACTTTTAGGAGGAACGCTAATGTTAGGTCCACTGAAAAATTTGTTTGGTAAAAAGTCGGAATATTATTTGGAAATTGAGGACGCCAAGGGTACTGGTGTAGCACCTACCCCCAAAGCAGCGCCTGCGGCGAAGCCAGAAGCTCCCAAGGCGGTAGCGGCTCCGGCGGCGAAGCCAGCAGCTCCCAAGGCGGCAGCTACTCCCGCGCCAGCAGCGCCCAAGGCGGCAGCTACTCCCGCGCCAGCAGCGCCACCAAAACCAGCGCCAGCGCCCCAAAAAGCTCCCGAACCAGTGAGCGGGTTTGCTACCAGCTACTTGATGCCCAATGCTACCACGCCCCGCCGCCGTCCTGGTGCGAATATGACTTCGTTCTTAAGCATGGCTCAGCAAGTGAAGACGAGCAAAGTTAAGTAATTGCTTCTATGATAGAAACCCGGAAACTGAAACCGGGTTTCTTGGTTTCTATATCTTTGATTCCAAAACTGCTGCCACTAAGGATAAAGCCACTATGGGAGCGGTGATGGCGCGGAGAATGCGGCTACCGAGGGATACGGGTTGGAAGTTAGCTAAGGCGGCGGCTTCTTCTTCGGCGGGGGTCCATCCGCCTTCTGGCCCGGTGGTGATGATGATGCTGGGTGGAGCGGCTGGGGCAGTTTCTGTTTTGTGCCACCAATCTTGCAGGCTGGGGAGTAAGTGGGGGAGGTGGGGGTGAGTGAGGCAGATGTATTGCTGCTGGGCTTTCAGAGATTGGATCGCTGTGGTGAAGGTGAGGGGCTCGCTAATGGTGGGGACGATTTGACGTTTTGATTGTTCGGCGGCTTCGGTGGCAATGCGACGCCAGCGATCGACCTTGTGGGAGCTGGGGGCTAATAAAGTCCGATCGCTCACCACCGGATAAATGCGCGTCACCCCCATTTCCGTAGTTTGGCGCACTATATCATCAAATCCATTACCTTTCGGCATCGCTATCAATAGCGTAATCTCCCCGGGCAATTCCGTCGCCGCCGTCATCGGGGAAATAATCTCCGCCGTGTTTCCCTGCAGATTTGCCAGCCACCAACCACCTTTGACTATGGCGATGAAGCTCGAACCATCTCCTAACCGCAATACTCGGGTTAAATAATGTTGCTGCTCCTGAGTCAGAGCAATAATTTCTGTGCCATTTCCAGGATTGATGATCTGCTCGGGAGCGATCGCTACTCTTTGTAATTGAGTCATAAATGGCTGGTTCTTAGTAGGGCTTTAGCCCTCTTGATGAGGTTCGTAGTAGGGCTTCAGCCCTCTTGATGAGGTTCGTAGTAGGGCTTCAGCCCTCTTTCTGTGGTTCGTAGTAGGGCTTCAGCCCTCTTGATGAGGTTCGTAGTTGGGCTTTAGCCCTCTTTCAAACCAAATTGGGCTTCAGCCCAACTACAAACCTGAATTTGGGCTTCAGCCCAACTACAAACCTGAATTTGGGCTGAAGCCCAACTACAAACCTTTTTTATCGGGGTAGTTAGGAGTTGTTGGCTTGGGCGAAGAAAGCCTCGATCGCCTCAGCGGCGAGCTGACTCATGGGCTTGCCCACACGTTCTGACTCAGCTTTGAGGCGGGAGTAGATGTCCTCAGTGACATTAATGCGCCGCCGAGGAGAACGGTCTTCTTTAGTGGCGGCTTTTGCTGCTTCCTCGGTTGGGGCGGCGGTTGCGTCAGTAGTTCCTGAGAGATAATCCCAACCCACACGATCGCAGAAATCGCCAAAACCTTCACCCGACAGCCGATTTTGCTTAAACTTCAGGAAAATCGGCTCGAGGAAACTTTCCAAATCATCGATATGCAGCTTTTCCACCACTGGGGTAGCCAAGCGGGTTTGGTTAGCCGCACCTCCGAGCCAAACCTGATAACTTTCCGGGGCACTGCCCACTAGGCCCAATTCCGCCACATAGGGGCGGGCGCAACCATTGGGACAACCGGTCATGCGCACGACGAAGCTTAAATCCGGTAAGCCCACTTTTTTGAGTAGTTGACGAATCCGGCCTAAAATTTCCGGAATTGCCCGCTCGGATTCAGTTATCGCCAGTCCGCAGGTGGGGAGAGCGGGGCAAGCCATCGAGTACCGCTCTAAGGGGTCGATTTCCGTTTCCCGCGCAATCCCACTGCGGGAGAGGATATCGTTGATTTCCTCTTGGTTTTGGGGGGAGATGTCTTGGAGGATGAGGTTTTGGTGAGCGGTGACAATGGAGGGGAGTTTGAATTTCTCGATAATTTCTCGCAGGGCGGTTTTGAGTTGCCATGCGCCCTTATCCTCGATGCGACCATTGGCGATCGAGATACCGAGAAATAGATTGCCATCGCCTTGTTCGTGCCAGCCGAGGAAATCTTCATATTTCCATTCTGGCAAAGGTTTGAAGGGTTCGAGTTTTTTGCCAAAGTAGCGCTCCACGGTTTCCCGGAATTTGGCGACGCCCCAATCGTGCAGTAAGTATTTCATGCGAGCGTGACGACGGTTAGCCCGATCGCCATAATCCCGCTGAGTGGCGACAATTGCCTTGACTAGCTCGTAAACATCATCTTTTGCCACATAGCCGATCGGGTCAGCAAGGCGAGCAAAAGTTTCTTCCTTGTTGTGGGTGCGGCCAAAACCGCCACCAGCGAGGACATTAAACCCTACCAGCTTGCTACTCTCGTCAGTAATCACTACTAAACTCAGGTCTTGGCTGTAGATATCGATCGAGTTATCACCAGGCACAGTGACGCTGCACTTGAATTTCCGAGGCATATAGTTAGTGCCGTAAATCGGCTCTTCCAAGTCCTCAAACAAAGTGCCCTTACCGTCTTTGGTCCGGGCTTCTTTCACCGCCGGGTTTTCTTCCGCCGTGATGAACTTTTCGCCGTCGAGCCAGATTTCATAGTAGGCGCCAGTGAGGGGGCGCAGCAGGTCCGCGATATTAGTAGCGTAGCGACGAGCATAGTCGTATTCCGGGCGGTTGTGGAAAGGAGCTGGGGGCGCCATCACATTGCGGTTTAAGTCGCCGCAGGCTCCCAGGGTAGAGCCCATATTTTTCACAATGGCAGCGATCGACGCTTTCAAGTTCTGCTTGAGGATGCCATGTACCTGAAACCCTTGGCGAGTGGTGGCTCGGAGGGTGTGATTGCCGTATTCATCAGCGAGGCGATCGAGGGTGAGGTACAATTGCGCCGGAATAAAGCCCCCAGGGCTGCGAGTGCGCAGCATAAACTGGTAATCTTTTTCTTGGCCTTTGACCCGATTATCCCGATTATCTTGCTGGTAAGAGCCATGAAACTTGAGGATTTGGATGGCATCTTCCGAGAAGTGAGTTGTATCTTGCAGCAGCTCGGTAGCCACCGGTTCTCGTAGGTAGTTGCTCCGCTCCTTGAGCGCTTCAACTTTCGATAGCTTGCGTTCCGTAGTGGCGACGGTGGTTGAGTTAGGCATTTTGTCCAATGTCCTTAGTCCTTAGTCCTGAGTCCTTAGTCCTTAGTCCTTTGTCCTTGGTCTAATGTCATTTGTGACTAGACAAATGACCAGGGACAGATGACCAGGGACAAATGACAACTGACAATTTTTCACTCTGGATCCACGAGTATAATCCTAAATGGGGTCAAATTTACGATGAACCACTGCAGGCACATAAGGGGCCAAGTCCTCGATACCAGCCGTGGAGCATCTCTCCCTCCCACCTTTCCTTCCTCCCTTCCTCCCTGATGAAAATTAGCAAGATATTTACCCATCCCATCAAAGGACTAACGCCGCAAGAGCAGGAGCGAGTATGGGTAGATGGCGGTTTAGGTATCCGGGGCGATCGAGCATTTGCCCTGATGTTTGAAGACAGCGCCAACAGGACCAGCACCGGGCAACCCGTACCCTGGATGAGCAAAAAAAACTTTGCCGTGCAAAATGATTGGCCAGCTTTGGCGGCCTTAAAATGTCATTACGAAACCGAGACGGGACGCCTCAGCGTCGAGAACGGGGACTCCCAGTCATTGTTAGTGGCGGACACCACCACAGCGGTGGGACGGGAGCGTATTGGCGCCTTTTTCACCGGTTACTTAGCCGCCAGTCGCCCCACGGAAAAAGCCCGCCATCCCCAAGTGACGCCGGTGCGGCTGGTGGGGGAAAATGTTCAGGGCAGCATTCAGTACCTCGATCGGCAACAGGGACATATTTCTCTGATGGGGGCTAGCACGTTGGAGGATATTGCGGCTCAATGTGGGGTGACAGTGGATCCGAGGCGATTTCGCCCCAATATCGTCTTAGAAGGGGTGACGGCGTGGGGCGAATTTGACTGGGTGGGACAGCGGTTCCGTCTGGGCGATTGTGAATTGACCATTACTGCCCCGATCGGTCGCTGCTTAAACATCGAGGTGAATCCGGACAGCGGGATTCGCGACATCCCCCTATTTTCCCTCCTCTTAGAAAAATTCGGTCACGCCCAAACCGGCGTTGTGGCGGAGGTTTCCGCCAGTGGAGCTGTAGCGATCGGAGATTGTTTGACCGCAGTTATTGCATAATAATTTATTGGTCGGGGCGGGTTTATGGTAGAGCCGATCGTCCGGACAACCACGACAGCGACAAAATCTGCTGTGCCCAGGCAGGTGTGGGGTGGGCTTCAGTCCACCCTACTGAACCAGCATTAACGAAAACTATAGAAACAATAAGAAATTTTTTGGAAATTATAAAAAATATATAAAATTTGCATTTTCCGCAAAAAATTTAACCTCAATTAATACCAGTTTGAAAAAAATGTGATACACTTAGCCCAATCAGAGTCAAGTAGGAGGGGTCAACATGTCTGGAGTCGCCAAAATTAATATCGTGGAATCAGCCCCTGAGCTGAAATCCCTGTTAAGCGGCCAAAAAACCGCGA
>DVDU01000042.1 GCA_015296065.1 Oscillatoriaceae cyanobacterium M33_DOE_052
AAAAGGATCGCGGAGATGAAATCAGACGAAAAAAGCCCCACTATCCAGTGATAGTGGGGCTTTTCGAAAAAATCCCGGCGGCGACCTACTTTCCCACACAGCTACCCGTGCAGTATCATCGGCCCAGAGGGGCTTAACTTCCGTGTTCGGGATGGGAACGGGTGTGACCCCCTCGGCATAGCCACCGAGAAACCTTGAAAATGTATCTTTCCAATCACATAGGCGAGATGTTTTTTAGGGTAGATATTGAGGGGGTGGGGATGCCACCCCCCTGAATAAGTTCGGGAAATAATTATGATCAAGCCTCACGGCCGATTAGTACCGGTCAGCTGAACGCATTGCTGCGCTTACACACCCGGCCTATCAACGTTGTGGTCTACAACGGGCCTTCAGGGGATTGCTCCCAGGGATACCTAATCTTGAAGGAGGCTTCCCGCTTAGATGCTTTCAGCGGTTATCCTTTCCGTACATAGCTACCCAGCGACTGCTCCTGGCGGAACAACTGGAACACTAGAGGTACGTCCATCCCGGTCCTCTCGTACTAAGGACAGCTCTTCTCAAGTATCCTGCGCCCACGGCAGATAGGGACCAAACTGTCTCACGACGTTTTAAACCCAGCTCGCGTACCGCTTTAATTGGCGAACAGCCAAACCCTTGGGACCTACTTCAGCCCCAGGATGCGATGAGCCGACATCGAGGTGCCAAACCTCCCCGTCGATGTGAACTCTTGGGGGAGATCAGCCTGTTATCCCCGGAGTACCTTTTATCCGTTGAGCGACGGCCCTTCCATACAGAACCGCCGGATCACTAAGACCTACTTTCGTACCTGCTCGACTTGTTGGTCTCGCAGTCAAGCTCCCTTATGCCTTTACACTCTACGGCTGGTTTCCAATCAGCCTGAGGGAACCTTCGCGCGCCTCCGTTACTCTTTGGGAGGCGACCGCCCCAGTCAAACTACCCACCAGACAGTGTCCCCGATCCGGATGACGGACCTGGGTTAGACATCCAAAACAACCAGGGTGGTATTTCAAGGTTGACTCCACCGAGACTAGCGTCCCAGCTTCAAAGTCTCCCACCTATCCTACACAAACTGATTCGAATGTCACTGTCAAGCTGTAGTAAAGGTGCACGGGGTCTTTCCGTCTTTCTGCGGGTACTCGGCATCTTCACCGAGAATTCAATTTCGCTGAGCCACTGGTTGAGACAGCGCGGAAATCGTTACGCCATTCGTGCAGGTCGGAACTTACCCGACAAGGAATTTCGCTACCTTAGGACCGTTATAGTTACGGCCGCCGTTTACCGGGGCTTCGGTTCAAAGCTTCACCTTGCGGCTAACAAATCCCCTTAACCTTCCGGCACCGGGCAGGCGTCAGACCCTATACGTCGTCTTGCGACTTTGCAGAGTCCTATGTTTTTAGTAAACAGTCGCTACCGCCATTTCTCTGCGACCCTCTTCAGCTTCACGAGCAAGTCGTTACACTTAATGAGGGCATACCTTCTCCCGAAGTTACGGTATCATTTTGCCGAGTTCCTTAACCAGTGTTCTCTCAAGCACCTTAGGACATTTATCCTCACCCACCTGAGTCGGTTTACGGTACGGTCACCTGCTGTCTGAAGCTTAGAGGCTTTTCTTGGAAGCATGGGATCAACGACTTTACGGGGATACCCCCTCGTCATCAGTTCTCAGCGTTAATAGAGAAAGGGATTTGCCTCCTTCTCCCGCCTACGACCTTAAACCTGGACTACCAGCGCCAGGATCGTCTACCCTACTCCGTCCCCCCATCGCAACAGCAGGTGGTACGGGAATATTAACCCGTTTCCCATCAACTACGCCTTTCGGCCTCGCCTTAGGGACCGACTAACCCTACGCAGATTACCTTTACGTAGGAAACCTTGGGTTTTCGGTGACAAGGTTTCTCACCTTGTTTTTCGCTACTCATGTCAGCATAATCTCTTGTGATACCTCCAGCCGTCCTCACGGTCGACCTTCGCAGGCTTACACAATGCTCCCCTACCACTTGAATCTTAAGATTCAAATCCGCAGCTTCGGTACTACGCTTAGCCCCGTTACATTTTCCGCGCAGACCCACTCGACCAGTGAGCTATTACGCTTTCTTTAAAGGGTAGCTGCTTCTAAGCTAACCTCCTGGTTGTCTGGGGAATGTCACATCCTT
>DVDU01000249.1 GCA_015296065.1 Oscillatoriaceae cyanobacterium M33_DOE_052
CCCTGTCAGCCATGCGACTCAAGAGAAGCAAACTCACGGAGCGCCAGACGAATGAATTGATGAAACTCTTTGTTGCGGGAACAACAGCGAGGGCTGCCGCCGAGGTTGTGGGTGTGAACAGAAACACTGCCATTCTCTTCTTCCTCCGATGCAGGAAAGCGATTGCCGCCCATCAGGAGCAGCAGTCGCCTTTCTGCGGTGAAGTGGAGGTTGATGAGAGTTACTTCGGAGGCAGGCGCAAAGGAAAGCGTGGTCGCGGGGCTGCGGGGAAGGTTCCTGTTTTTGGCCTTCTGAAGCGCGGAGAGAGGGTCTACGCCCAGGTCATTGAGAACGCCAAAGCAAAGACACTGATGCCCATCATCAAGGGACGCGTGACGCCGGACAGCATCGTCTACTCGGATACATTCAGGAGTTACAACAGTCTCCATGTCGAGGGATATCATCATGTGCGCATCAACCACTCGCAGACGTTTGCCACATCGAAACGCAATCATATCAATGGCATTGAGAACTTCTGGAACCAGGCGAAACGCCACCTGAGAAAATTCAACGGCATCCCCAAAGAGACCTTCCATTTCTACCTGAAAGAGTGCGAATGGAGGTTTAACTGTCGGACAACCAGGGAAATGCTCAGCAGCTTGCGGAAAATCCTGAAACTCTACTAGTCTTTCCTAGGTCAGCCCCAAAATTTATTTCCGCAGTTCTTACAGACATACTCCTTGTATTCAAAGGTAATCATGGAAGAACTATAGCCGCGTTAACATACATTCGGACAGATGCATTTTGAAAATAATATGTTCGGTTGTATTCTTGTGCCCACAAAGTCCAGTTCCTTCCCCGCATCATGCCCCAAGTCGCAGCCATCAAACGGCCAAGGACGACGCCTACGAACGGGGGCGGTTTAGACGTGCAGTTATTGATAGAGAAAGCGGGGCTGGGCGGCCGATCGGTTAACCATTGGGACGCTTTGGAGATACTAAAAACATTTCCAGGCTTGCACCCAGAATATGAAAGCGAGGTGGACGCCGCCCTTACGCATTGGCTACAAAACAGGAGCGCAGACCCGATTTTTTTAGGCGGCGTTACGAAAGACGATCTTGAATCTTATTTAAGAAAACAAACGGGCAGCGGTGTACGCACCCGGATGGATATTGATTTCAGTAATATTCCTTTCCCTCCCACCCAAAAGGCAAAGTTTAATTTCATTGACCTCTTTTGCGGTATTGGAGGTTTCAGAATTGCCTTCCAAAACAACGGAGGAAGGTGTGTATTCTCAAGCGATTGGGATAAAGGGGCGAAGAATACCTATTTCAATAACTACGGTGAAGTTCCGTTCGGCAATATAAGATTGTTTACGGACAAGGGTGTTTCGGACAAAGAACTGGACGCATTAATACCCGATCACGACGTTCTTGCCGCTGGCTTCCCATGCCAACCATTCAGTAGGGCGGGGGTATCCGCAAGGAACGCCCTTGGAAAGGTGAACGGATTTTTAGATACGAACCAGGGTAATCTTTTCTTTGATATTGTTAGGATTGTTAAGGTGAAAAAGCCGAAAGTGTTATTCCTGGAAAATGTAAAAAACCTCCAATCGCATGACGACGGAAACACGTTTGCAGTCGTTAAGAATACGATAGAGGCACTGGGCTACAGCTTTGATTGCAACGTTATTGATGCACGAACCACCGTCCCCCAGAAACGCCAACGGTGTTATATGGTTTGTTTCAGGGATAAGGAAACTCCGTTCTTTAAGTTCCCAGAGTTTGATGGGACGCCCGTACCGCTTAAGAGCATCCTGGAAAAGAAAGTACCCGACTCTTATACGATTTCAGACAGGCTTTGGCTGGGTCATCAAAATAGAACAGCAAAGAACCTGGCACGGGGTACGGGATTCACCGCGTTTACCGCCAACCTCTCGCAACCATCCAACACTTTAGTTGCCCGTTACGGTAAGGATGGAAAGGAATGTTTGATTCCCCAAAAAGG
>DVDU01000115.1 GCA_015296065.1 Oscillatoriaceae cyanobacterium M33_DOE_052
CACACTCCCCACACTCCCCACACTCCCCACACTCCCCACACTCCCCCCCGAGTGGCGCCAGAGGGTGTAGAATAGCAGCACCATTAAGGATATGGCAGCCAAGGCTGATGGTAGGCGTACACCCCAAGCATTCACTCCCACCACCTTGTAAGCAATTACCATTAACCAGTAAATCAGGGGTGGTTTATCAAAGCGCGTCGCGCCATTAAAATATGGTGTAATCCAATCGCCAGTAACAGTCATTTGCCGCGCTGCTTCGGCAAACAGGGGCTCTGTTTCATCTACCAGCCCCGTACTGCCTAAGTTCCATAAAAAAGCAATAAAACTAATTACAAATAACCATAATATAGATACAAACAAGATGATTTTTGGCTGATTTTTATTATATATCCTATTTTCACTCATATTTAAAACTTCACTCAAATAACAAATGACCAAGGACAAATGACCAAGGACAAAGGACAAATGACCAAGGACAAATGACCATATGCAAAATACCCGACTCAATACGATCGTCGATACCCTGTTGAATCGCCTGGAGCAGTGGTTGCGCAACCCCTGGCGCCGGACTTCCCTCCTGGTCATCAGCGTGCTATTGGGCTTCTTTTCAGGAGAATTCATTGCCAGTGTGGCCGGTCAGAAGGCTAATTTAGACGTGACTATGGCCGCAACTTTCCTGGCAATCACCGAAAGTTATACCTGGTTTCTTTATAGGTCAAACCGGCAAATGGGGCAAATGCTTTTACCCCAACTCCTCAACTGTCTGAAACTGGGCTTTATGTATAGTATGTACCTGGAGGCGTTCAAACTTGCTTCCTGATTTGTCTTTGGGAGAAATTCTACAACGGTGGGCCACCGGTGAGCTGCTCACAGCTTCAGCCCTCCGGGAGGTTTGTAGTTGGGCTTCAGCCCATCCCCCCCTTTCAAAGGGGGGTTGGGGGGATACCTCCGATGCCCCCCTTTCAAAGGGGGGTTGGGGGGATACCTCCGATGCCCCCCTTTCAAAGGGGGGTTGGGGGGATGAGGCTCGTAGTTGGGCTTCAGCCCATCCTCTAGAAGCCACCCTACAAATACGTTTTCAACATTTGAATGAAATAATATGTCATCCTCACTTTAATAAAATTATCCCTAATTTTAATTTGAGTGAAAACAGCCGAGCCACACAAACCACTCTAGAAACTCTCTGGCGCCTATGGTTGCCTCTAGCTGACCATTTGGCAACACAGCAGCAGACTTTAGGACGGCCCTTTGTCCAGGGGATTTTGGGGGGCCAAGGAACTGGGAAAACCACTCTGGCCCGCATGGTGCAATTAATCTTGAGTCAGTGGGAGCCCAAACTGCGCACTGTTTGTATTTCTATCGACGATTTGTATAAAACTTATGCAGACAGACAACGCCTCCAAGCCGAAGACCCCCGCCTGATTTGGCGCGGACCGCCGGGAACCCATGATGTGGATTTGGGAGTGGCGGTGTTGGATGCTTTGCGCCGGGGTGAAAGTCCAGTGGCTATTCCCAGGTTTGATAAGTCGGCTTGGGGAGGTGCGGGGGACCGGACGACCCCGGAAATTGTCACTGGTGCGGATATTGTGTTATTTGAGGGGTGGTTTGTGGGGGTGCAACCGGTCCCTGATGCGGCTTTTGACAACCCCCCTGAGCCAATTATCACCAGGGATGATATTGCTTTTGCGCGGGATATGAATCGGAAATTGCAAGATTATCTACCTCTGTGGGAGCGGTTGGATAGTTTGATGGTTTTGTATCCGGTAGATTGGCGTCTGAGTTTGCCTTGGCGACAGGAGGCGGAACGGGAACGGGTAGCCTTGGGTATGGGGGGGATGACTGATGCACAGATTGCGGATTTTGTCAACTATTTTTGGAAGGCGCTACACCCGGAGTTATTCATTGAGCCGCTGTTGGAAAGTGGGGCAGATTTGGTGGTGAGAATTAAGGCCGATCGCGCCTTGGATGCTATTTATAGTCATTTGAGATAAGAATGAGACGCCAAGTGCCTGTATAGTTGCCCTCTATCCCCCAACCCCTTTCTCCCAAAAAGGGAGAAAGGGGAGTAAGACATAGGATGCCCCCGTGTTCTCGTTTCCCCTCTCCCTACCTGTTCTTCTCTCCCC